>CABRFG010000011.1 GCA_902470095.1 uncultured Collinsella sp. | reverse complement strand
TCTCGGAAGGCACGTGCAGACCTTTCGTCATGGCCTCCTACCTTTCTTTCGGGCCTTACTGGCCGAATTTATCAGCGCCCCTCCGTATGGGACGCTGCTTGCTGACAGCTCTAG
The DNA here is from genome assembly GCA_902470095.1 of uncultured Collinsella sp. Taxonomy (GTDB): domain Bacteria; phylum Actinomycetota; class Coriobacteriia; order Coriobacteriales; family Coriobacteriaceae; genus Collinsella. Next base: position 38,292 of record CABRFG010000011.1, on the reverse strand, counting down.
TTATATCCAAAAACCACCTGCAATTCCACCTCGCCCCCGAACGGTCAGCAAAGTGCGATGAACGGTATATCGCATATGATTCCCCCATGATGCACTTCGATTCTCTAAAGCAGGTTTTCAAAGGTAAATGTTCTTTTTTCCTAAAAACTATTTGCAATTGCATCTCTAAACTTTTGATTCAGAATTGCATAGCTAAATCGGTTTTATGTATATAAATGATGTTTGTTTACGTTTCCGCCTGCATTCAATGATATTCAGCTATCCATCATTCTTATTCACACTTACGTACCAGTTGAGTGAGGATATAGACCGCTTGCAAACGAGCAGGACGTCAGTCCTATGACTTGTCAGCGTAAGAAGTAGGTAAAGATACCGTTCACGCGATACGTCCGTGCCAGCGGTCGACTAAATTGAGACAATAGTGATTAGTGTTAGGCTACCGTCCCTTGTGGGGACTGAACGGACAGATGCATATGCCGAGCAAAATCGAAAAGAAGCAAGCCGCCGCAAAGCTGCGCAAACCGCCGCGCGACTTCTCGTACACGCAAAACCGAGAGCTCAGCTGGCTACGCTTTGACAACCGCGTGCTCGACGAAGCCTTCGACGAAACCGTTCCGTTATTCGAGCGACTAAAGTTCGTCTCGATCTTCGAGTCCAACCTCGACGAGTTCCTTATGGTGCGCGTGGGCGGCCTGTCCGATCTGGCGGAGCTCAAAAAACAACCTGTCGACAACAAGAGCAATATGACCGCCTCCGAACAGGTCGATGCTGTCATGGCCGAAATGCCCGGGCTCCTTACCCGTTGGGAGTCCATCTTTAAGAGCATCGAGGGCAAGCTCGACACCTTGGGCGTTCACCGCGCCCGCATCGATTCGCTTACGCCCGAGGAGCGCACCTTTGTAACCCGCTACTTCCAGGCCTACGTGTCACCGGTCATCTCGCCGCTGGTCATCGATCCTCGCCACCCCTTCCCCAACCTGCGCAATGGCGCGCTCTATCTGGCCTGTGGTCTGGACGGTGCCACCGACGAGGAGAGCCTGCTGGGCCTTATCGAGATTCCCGCCTCGATGAACCGCGTGGTCGAGATCCCCTCGCCCACCGGCACCTACTCCTACATCTTGCTCGAGGACGTCATCCTCGCCTGCCTGGACAACTGCTTTGGCTCCTATAAGCCGCTGGATCGTGCGCTGATCCGCGTCACCCGCAACGCCGACATCGATCCGGACGGCGAGGGCGTCGAGGAGGAAGAGGACTACCGCCAGCACATGAAGCGCATTCTCAAGAAGCGCCTGCGCCTGCAGCCGGTAGTGCTCGCGGTCTCGGGATCGCTCGAGAAGGCGACGCTCAAGACTATCCGCAAGGCGCTCGAGCTTTCGCGTCGCTCGGTCTTTACCTGCGATATCCCGCTCAACCTGGGCTACGTCTTTGGCATTGAGGGCAAGATTCCCGAGCACCTGCGCAACAAGCTGCTCTTTACGCCGTTTAAGCCGCAGCCCAATCCCACCATCGACATGACCCGCTCCATCCGCGAGCAGGTGCTGCAGCACGACAAACTGCTCTTCTACCCTTACGAGGCCATGAACCCGTTCTTGGACCTGGTGCACGAAGCAGCCTACGACCCCGAGTGCATCTCGTTGCGCATCACGCTCTACCGCGTGGCCAAGCAGAGCCGCCTATGCGAGTCGCTGATCGATGCTGCCGAGAACGGCAAAGAGGTCACGGTGCTCATGGAGCTCCGCGCACGCTTTGACGAGCAGAACAACATCGAGTGGGCCGAGCGTCTGGAAGAAGCGGGCTGCACCGTCATCTACGGCTCCGAGGGCTTTAAGTGCCACTCAAAGATCTGCCAGCTCACTTATCGCGAGGGCATGGCGCTTACACGCCTGACGCTCTTGGGCACCGGCAACTTTAACGAGAAGACGGCCAAGCTCTACAGCGACTTTATGCTCATGACCGCCCATCCCGGCATCGGCGAGGACGCCAACCTGTTCTTCCGCAACCTGTCGCTGGGCAATCTGCGCGGCGATTACCGCTTCCTGGGCGTGGCGCCCGTAGGCCTGAAGCCGCTCATCATGCGCGGGCTTGACCGCGAGATCCAGCGCGCTCTCGCTGGCGAGCCCGCCCGCGTGTTCTTTAAACTCAACTCACTCACCGACCGCGAGGTCATCGACAAGATCGCCGAGGCATCGTGCGCTGGAGTCCGCGTAGACATGATCATCCGCGGCATCTCGTGCCTCAAGCCCGGTGTTTCGGGCAAGACCGAGAACGTGCATGTCCGCTCCATCGTCGGACGCTTTTTGGAGCACGCGCGCGTCTATGCTTTCGGCGTGGACTCGGACATGATTTACCTGAGCTCGGCAGACATGATGACACGCAACACCGAGCACCGCGTGGAAATCGCCTTCCCTGTGCTCGACCCCACCTGCCGCGCCCTGGTACACGAGTACATGGGCATGCAGCTGCGGGACAACGTGAAGGCCCGTAGCCTCACGAGCGACGGCACCTGGGTCCCCGTGGAGCGTGCAGAGGGTGAGAAACCCTTCAACTCGCAGGAAGCTCTACTGGAGCGTGCCTATCGCAACGCCGAGGCCGCCGCGCAGCAGCGCGCACAGGAGAAGGAGCACGCGGCCGAGGAAGTTATTCGGGCCGAGGTTGAACATGGGGCACCTGCCAAACCGGAAGCAGTTGCCGCTCCCCCGGTGAATGAGCCCGAGGCTGCCGCAGAGCCCGCCGTGGAGAAAGCGCCCGAGCCCGCTACTGCGACTCCGAAGCCCGCCGCCGAGGCAAAGCCCGCCCCTGCTCCTGAGCCGCAGCCGGCCACACCCGAAGTTCAGAAGGTCCAGGCGACCGTCATTGAGCCCGAGCCTGCACCTGCACCTCAGCCCGATTCGCAGGTCACCAGGCCCGCACCCGAGACGAGCGCCCGTCGCGATAAGCCCGCCGGCAAGACCAAGGCCATCGAGCGCCATCGCCCCGGTCGCGTGCGCATGGGCCTGGGTCTGATCGGCCTGGGTCTTAAGACGCTCATTACCGGCAAGACGAAATAGTCGTTTGTAGAAGCAGTTTGTAGAAGCGCCCCGCATTTGAGGAAAGCCTCGGATGCGGGGCGCTTTTCCCTGCTACCATGGTGCGAACAACAACGCGAATGACAGGCAGGAATATGAAGCTCACTATAGAATCGATGACCTACGGCGCCGACGGGCTGGCGCACGCCGACAACGGCAAGGCCGTCTTTGTGCAGGGCGCCGTGGCAGGCGACACCGTCGAGGCCGAGGTCGTACAGGACGGCAAGTCGTTCATGCGTGCCCGCACCACCGAGATTCTGGAGCCAAGCCCCGATCGCATTCAGCCTCCCTGCCCCTTCGTGGGCATCTGCGGCGGCTGCTCGTGGGGCAATCTCTCACGCACGGCACAGCTCGCCGCCAAGGAGCAAAATCTGCGCTCCACGCTCGAGCGTATCGGCAAGTTCAGCCCCGATCAAGTCGATGAACTGGTGCAACCCATCCGCCACACCAAGGATGATTGGGGCTACCGCAATAAAATCGAACTCGAGCCGACCGTTGTAAACGGCCGCGTGCGTCTTGGCATGCACGGTGTCGATCCTCGCAAGATCGTGACCGTCGATTCGTGCCCGTTGTTTGACAAACGCTTCCCCAAGGCACTCAAATCGGTCGTCGGCGCGCTCAATTATCTGAGCGGCAGCCACGACCTGGGCCTTGAGCGCGTGGGCATTCGCGCCTCGCGTGGCGCTCTGGACGCCTACGGGCTCTTTCCCGCGCTCGCAAGTCTCGCGCGTGTTGGCAGACGCCGCGCACCCCACAAGTGTCGTACGCGTGATGAGCAAGGGCGAAAAGAAGGCCCGCCGTGTTTCCAAGGTCGAAATGCTCGCCGGAGAGGGCTCATGGACCGAGAATATCGCCGAGGGTCAGATGCGCTTGTCTGCCCCGTCTTTTTTCCAGGTCAACACCAAGGGTGCCGAGATTTTGATCGAGCTTGTCATGGAAGCGCTCGATCCGCAGGAAGACGAGCTTGCCGTGGACCTGTACTGCGGTGCCGGCACCTTTACCCTGCCGCTCGCCCGCCGCTGCGACTTTGTCGCCGCCGTCGAGGCCTACGGCCCCGCCGTGCGCGACCTGCGCCGTAACCTGGAGATCAACAAGCTTGATAACGTCGACGTCATTGGCGGAGACGCGGTGCGCGAGTTCCCCGACCAGGATGCCGACGTCTTGGTGGTCGACCCGCCGCGCGCAGGCCTCGCCCCCGAAGCGATCGACCTTATCGCCAGCACGAGTGCCCGCGATGTCGCCTACGTGAGCTGCGACCCGGCCACCCTGGCGCGCGATCTCAAACGCTTTGTCGAAGAAGGCACCTTCTCCCCCGTAAAGATCACGCCAGTCGACCTGTTCCCACAAACCTTCCACTGCGAGACCGTCGTCCACCTTAGGCGCAACTAGCCACTTAATCGTTGCTCAGAAAAATCATTGGGAAATCGAGCGTGGCAAGCGGAGGTCTTCGGGGTATAAGACGGCTAATTGTATGCCGCCTATGAAAGGAACCCTCATGCCCAGCGTTGCCGTTCTCGCCGCCGATGGCTTTGAAACTATTGAATGCTTGACCATGGTCGATGTCATGCGTCGCGGCGGCGTGCGTGCCACGCTCGTCTCGATTATGCCCACGCGTGAGGTCGTAAGCTCGCTGCAGATCCCCGTGACCTGCGATGCGCTCTTTGATGAGATCAACTTTGACGAGTACGACTGCGTCGTGCTGCCCGGCGGCCTGCCCGGTGCCACCAACCTGCGCGCCGATCAGCGTGTCTGCGACGTGGTCTGCGAGTTCGCCGCGACCAAGCACGTCGCCGCCATCTGCGCCGCCCCGTTTATCCTGGGCGAGCTCGACCTACTCGAGGGGCGCCACGCCACGTGCTTCCCTGGCTTTGAGAAAAGCTTCCCCGAAGGCGCCTATACTGGCGAGAAGGTCACGCAAGACGGCAACATCATCACTGCCAGCGGCATGGCACAGTCACTCCCCTTTGCATTGGAGCTGCTGCGCACGCTCGCTGGCGACAAGGCCGTCGAGAAGGTCGCCGAGGGCATCCAACTATGATTTTGGCTTCGCAATCGCCGCGCCGCATAGAGCTGATGCGCGAGGCAGGCTACAACATTCGCGTGATTCCCGCGGATATCGACGAAACGCCCTTTGATGGCGAGGCTCCGCTCACGCTTGTCGAGCGCTTGGCACGCGCCAAGGCGGCTGCCGTTGCTGCCGAGTATGCCAAGCCCAAAGAACTGACGGTCGCGGCCGACACCATCGTCACCTTCGACGGCAAGATTTTGGGCAAGCCGGCAACCGAGGGCGAGGCGCGCACCATGCTCCGTGAGCTTTCGGGCCGCACGCACCAGGTCGCAACCGGCGTCTGCATCGTTAAGGCAGGCGATACGGCCGCCCCGCATGCCGCCGAGAGCCTGTCGTTTGTCGATGTGACCGACGTGACATTCTACGAGCTCACCGACGAGCAGATCGAGCACTACGTTGCCTCGGGTGAGCCCATGGATAAGGCAGGCGCCTACGGCATCCAGGGCACAGGCGGCCGCATGCTCGTGCACGATATTTCGGGCGACTTCTATAACGTAGTGGGCCTACCCATCGCCCGCGTCGCGCGCGCGATTCAAAAACTCTCGTAATTGCATCTGGCGCTGGGTATTCCCCAGCGCCTACAATTTTGGCGTACCGTACGGATCCCGACCGGGCACAAGGCGCGGCGGAAAACCGATAGGAGTTAAACATGGATACACTGCTCGAGGCCATTGACGTCTGCGATGTCGATGGCTTTTGCTATGGCAACTATACGGACGAGGAGGCCGGCACCGGTTGCACCGTAATCGTGGCACCCGAGGGCGCCACCGGCGGCGTTGACGTACGCGGTGGCGCTCCCGCTTCGCGCGAGACCGACCTGCTACGACCCGAGAACACCGTCGACAAGGTCCACGCCATCTGCCTTTCGGGCGGATCGGCCTTTGGCCTCGAAGCTGCAAGCGGCGTCGCTCGCGAGCTTGAGAGCCGCGGCATCGGCCTTCCCGTCGGCCCCACGCAGGTGCCTATCGTGTGCTCCAGCTGTATCTTCGACCTTGCCTTTGGCGACCCCACCGTGCGCCCCGACATTGAGGCCGGCATCGCCGCCGTGCGCGAAGCACTCGACCACACCCCCACCAAGCTCGAACAGGGCAACGTAGGCGCCGGCACGGGCGCCACCGTGGGTAAGCTCATGGGGCCTGCCACCTGCATGAAGGCCGGTCTTGGAGCTGCCGCCGTGGCACTCGGTCCCGTCAAGGTGGGCGCCGTGGTCTCGGTCAACGCCTGCGGCAACGTTGTCGACCCCTTCACCGGCGAGTGGGTCGCCGGCATGCGCGCCGCAGCCGATAGCGACCAGATCGTCGACATGGAACTCGCAGCCTTTGCCGCCGCCGGATCCATGCAGATGCCGCTCGACCGCACCAACACCACCATCAGCTGCATCATCACCAACGTGGAACTCACTAAGGCACAAGCCACCAAGGTCTCCCAGATGGCCGCAGACGCCTACGCACACGCCATCCGTCCCACGCACACCACCAACGACGGCGACACCATCTACACCCTCGCCAGCGGCAAACTGGGCGCCCAGGCAAGCGCCGCCGTTCCCCTAGACCTGCTGGGCATGCTCGCAGTAAGGGCCCTGGAAACTGCCATCGTAAACGGAGCCAAAACCGCCAAAACCTCCCACAGCATCCCCGGCGCCGCGAAGTAGTCCACTCGACCGTCGGTCGGAGACGGGCGGGCGTTACGTTTGCTGCTCTACAGTCCTATGCAAGACGAAGGCCACATTAAGTGGCCTTCTTTGCATGCGGAACTCGCGACAAACGTAATGCCCGCCCGCCTCCGACCGACTTCCAACCTAATTCTTTTCAGCCCAGGCCCCTGTGTACCGCGCTTCGAAGATCTTCAAATTCAAATAACCTGACAATCGATTCTTATAGCAGAGGCCCCTTGGCCTTTAGTTTGATACAAGTTCCGCGCGAGCAGGACTGTTCGCAGTAGCAAACTAAAGGCCAAGGGGCCCAGTCAACCTATCAGCAGCGATTACTCAGCAGCTAGTTGAATTTGAAGATCTTTGAGGCAAGACGGTATAGGCCGAGTGTGGTTTTGTCACCGGCACGACCGCGCAGATTGGTGAAGAACCCGACCACGCCGTAGCGGGCACGACGATACATGCGCTCGTCATAGGCCTTCAAATCATTCCACAGCGTCTTTAGGCGCTCGTCGGCGCAATCTTCCTCGGAAAGCTTGGTAAGCACCGAGCAGATCGCCATCATCATGGTGAAGTAGCCCATCATGTACGAACGCAGGCGCGACGACCCAACATCGCTGTACAAGTGGTACGACTCCATCATGATACGCGTAACACGGAACTGCTGGTCCAGACGCTTGACCATCGTTGCCTCGTTGACGCTCTGGCCCTCGCGACCGATAAAGTAGCGGTAGAGGTCGATGTCGGCGTAGTACATGGTCTTGCAACGCGGCAGCGGCACGTAGGCGTAGATGTTGTCCACATAGAACGTGTGCGGCGGCATGGGAAGGTTGGACTCGCGCAGCACATCCGTGCGATAGCACAGGCTGTGCATGAGTAGGTTCTGGTCCAGGCGGAAATGACCGATCTGATCCCAGGAAAAGATCTTTTTGCGCGGCAGGGCAAATTTGTAGCCAATAGCGGTATGCGTGCCCTCGTAAACCTTCTCGTACACGTAGTTCGAGATAAACAGGTCAACGCGCTGGTCGCGCTCCTCAAAGCCACGCAGAATCGACAGCATGGTCGAAAGGGCAGCGCCGTCAAGCCAGTCGTCCGAGTCGACAACCTTGTAGTAGGTGCCCTGCGCCTCGCGCAGACCCGAAAGGACGGCAATACCGTGACCGCCATTCTCCTGGTGCACCGCGCGGATGATTCCAGGATAACGTGCCTCCCACTCATCGGCCTTATCGGCCGTCTCGTCCTTGGAGCCGTCGTCCACCACGATAATCTCGATATCGGTAGCGTAATTGCTCCCCTCCAAGATGGAGGTGATGCAATGGTCCATGTCCTTGGCGGCGTTATACGAGGGAATACCGAATGTTATGACTTTATGCATGGCAGGCGATAATCTCATCCGAAAGATCGAGGGCGGAATTGGTCACGGCGTCCATATCGTAGTAACGATACTCGGCCAGACGACCCACCGGGTGGAAGTTCGTCAGGTTCTGGACGCGCTCAAGATAGCGCTCATAGAGCTCACGGTTCTCGGGCTCAAGAATGGCGTAGTACGGCGTCTCGCCCGAGCCGGGCGTATAGGCCTTGGAGTACTCCTTCATGATGGTGGTCTTGCCGGGCAGGACCTGACCGGTCATGTTCTTGAACTCGGTGATGCGCGTGTAATCCTCGCTCGTGGTGTAGTTGACAGTGCCCACGGGCTGGAACTGGTCCATATCGAGCGTCTCGAACTTCATATCGAGCGTGCGGTACGGCAACGCACCCAAGTCGAGGTTGAACAGCTCGTCGAGTGGACCGGTGTAGACGATCTCGCCACCATAGACCTTGCCGTCGATCTTGACGGTGGTCTCGTCGATCTCAAAGAGATCGCGGGCGTCCACGTCGCAGAACACGTCGATCAGGTCGTGGTCGAGCATGTGCTCAAAGAGCGCCGTGTAGCCCTCCTGCGGCATGCCCTGGAAGGGAGCTTGCGGGAAGTAGCGGTCATCATCGCCCACAAAGACGGGAACGCGGCCGGTGATCGAGGGGTCGATCTGATCGGGCGTCCGGCCCCACTGCTTCATGGTGTAATGTAAAAAGACGTTCTCGTAGACGTAATCGGCGACCTCGGCAAGATCCGGGTCGTTCTTCTTACGCAGCTCCATAATGGGCACCTTGACATCCTTGCCAAAGGTCTCCACGAGCTTCTGATACAGCTCCTCGCCGCGCTCGTCACCAAAGGCGAGCTTGAGACTCGCATGGTTGAAGGGCACGGGCATAAGGGTACCGTTGATGTTGGCGAGCACCTTGTGCTGATAATCCGTCCACTTGGTAAAGCGCGACAGGAAATTGTGCACGCGCTCGTTAAAGGTGTGATAGATATGCGGACCGTACTCGTGAATCAGGATTCCGGCCTCGTCAGTGCAGTCATAGGCATTGCCCGCAATGTGGCTACGGCGCTCCAAAACGGCAACACGATAGCCGATGGTCTCGGCAAGACGGCGGGCGCAAACGGCACCGGCATATCCAGCACCGACGACAATCATGTCGTACGCGCCGGCGTTAAAGCCTTCAGGCAGGCCTGAGGTAATCTGCATCGATACTCCTTGTCAAAAGCCACGGGCTCGTTAGCTGGGCTTTTCTCGAACATTCTTCGAGACATATTTATCAGAGCGATTATAGCGCTAATGCGTCCTATAATGAGCTTGCCACACAAGGAAAGCTCAAGCACCGCGGCGAACATTAACGTAAGGTAAACCCGCTAGCAGCGGGTTTATTCGTGAACAGCCGGGCGCCTGGAGCTTAGCGAAACGCTTGTAAGGAGTAACATGAGCGATTTCCTAAACCGTATGAAGTCTGCCGCCAAGGCCGACCTTAAGACGATCGTCCTGCCCGAGGGCGAGGATCCGCGCACTATCGTCGCGGCCACCAAAATCATCGAGGAGGGCCTGGCAAAGATCGTCATCCTGGGCAACCCCGATGAGATCAACGTTCCCGGCGCTACCGTCATCGACCCGCGCAATGCCGAGAAGCACGAGGAGTACGCGCAGAAGTTTGCCGAGCTCCGCGCCAAGAAGGGCGTTACCATCGAGCAGGCTCGCGCCCAGGTGATGGACGCCACCTACTTTGGCACCATGATGGTCAAGATGGGCGATGCCGACGGCCTGGTCTCCGGTGCCTGCCACTCCACCGCCGACACCCTGCGTCCCGCGCTTCAGATCCTCAAGACCGCCCCGGGCACCAAGCTGGTCTCGGCCTTCTTCGTGATGTGCACCGACACCCCGCAGTTCGGCACCGACGGCACGCTGATCTTCGCCGACTGCGGCCTCAACATCAACCCGTCCTCCGACGAGCTCTCCGAGATCGCCATCGCCTCCGCTCACTCCTGGTCCACCTTCATGGGCAACGTTGAGCCGCACGTGGCCATGCTCTCCTACTCCACCATGGGCTCCGCTGGCGGCGAGGTCGCCAAGAAGGTCCAAGAGGCCGTGAAGTTCTGCAAGGAGAAGGCTCCCGAGCTCGCCATCGACGGCGACCTGCAGCTCGACGCCGCCATCGTCCCCACCGTCGCCCAGCTCAAGGCTCCCGGCTCCTCCGTCGCCGGTAAGGCCAACGTGCTCGTGTTCCCCGACCTCGAGGCCGGCAACATCGGCTACAAGCTGGTCCAGCGCTTCGCTGGCGCCGACGCTTACGGCCCCATCCTGCAGGGCATCGCCAAGCCGGTTAACGACCTTTCGCGCGGCTGCTCTGCCGACGACATCGTGGGTGTCGTAGCCATCACCGCCGTCCAGGCTCAGATGGCTGAGTAGCGAACATATCCCCTCGGGACCCTACAGGGTAAAGCTCTGAAAACGTCCTCGGACATGCATGAAACCCCCGCTGCGCACTTCGTGCGGCGGGGGTTTCATGCGTCCTGCGGAATATTTTCAGAGCTTTACCCTGTAGGGTCCCTGCCGCCACATAGCAATCAGGGAATCCGGGGTGGACGGCGGCTTGGCTACGAGCTGGAGCTGAAAATCTGAATGGATGGGTGCCGTTGCTGGGAGCGCAGGCGTTGCTGATGATGATCACTTTGGAGATTGAAAGGCCGGTGGGCTTCGGCGGTTGTTGTGCCGGAAACTACATCCCAGTTTGGAGGCGGATTGTGGGATGTGGCTTCCGCTTGGGGCCTGTTTGGGAAACTTTGGGACGGAATTTTGCTTTATTGTGGGTCGCACTTTCCGCAACGTGCCTCAACCGGAAAGCGTGTCCCAGTATTTGCGCTCGAAATGGGATGGGGTTTCCGCCGTCCACCTGCTAGCAAAAAGGCCCCCGGAGCTGTTGCTCTGGAGGCCTTTCGTTTACTTGCAAATGCGCGCGTTAGTTGTTCTTGGTCAGACGCTCGACGTCGTGGGCGATCATGTATTCCTCGTCGGTGGGGATGACCATGACCGTGACGGCGGAACCGGCGGCACTGATGACCTGCGGGCCGTTGCCCACGGCCTCGCGGTTCTTGTTGTTGTCGATGCGTACGCCCAGCCACTCAAAGCAGTCGCAGAAGGCCTTGCGGATCGACCAGTCGTTCTCGCCGATGCCGGCGGTAAAGGTAATGGTGTCCACGCCCGCCATGGAAGCGATCATGGAACCGGCCTGCTGCATGGCCTTATAGGCGAACATATCGAAGGCGAGCAGGCAGCGCTCGTCGCCCTCGGAGGCGCGTGTGCGGATGTCGCGGGCGTCGTTGGAGATGCCCGAGATGGCAAGCAGACCAGACTGCTTGTTCATCATGTCATCGACTTCCTGGTAGCTGTAGCCGCCCTCGCGCTGCAGGTAGCACACGGTGGCCGGGTCGATGGAACCACAACGGGTGCCCATCATCAGGCCATCGAGCGGCGTGAGACCCATCGTGGTGTCGCGGCACACGCCGTCCTCGATAGCAGCGAGCGAAGCACCGTTGCCCAGATGGCACGAAAGCAGGCGGTGGCAGCGCGAACCCAGGATCTCCTTGGCCATCATCCACTCATAGCGGTGGCTCGTGCCGTGGGCGCCGTACTTGCGCACGTGGTACTTGTCGCAAACGTCCTTGGGCAGCGCGTAGGTGTAGGCGACCTCGGGCATGGTCATGTGGAACGAGGTATCAAAGACGGCGACGTTGGGCAGCTCCGGATACTTCTCGCGGCAATACTCGATTGCTGCAGCCTCGCCGTAATTGTGCAGCGGAGCGAGCGGGGCCACCTCAAGGATCTTAGCCATGACCTCGTCGTCGACGACCGCGGAATCATCGAAGTGCCAGCCGCCCTGAACGATGCGATGCCCAATGCCATCAATCGTAAAGTCGGTCTTCTCGAGCTCCTCGAGCACACGAGCGATAGCAGAGCGATGATCGGGGAAAGGGACCTCCTCGGTCTGCTTGGCGCCACCGTTCTCGGAGTGGCCAAAGATGCCCATGTCCGAACCGATACGTTCGCAGTTGCCCTTGGCGAAAACCTCGCGGGTAACGGTATCCAAAAGCTGATATTTAAGGCTTGAGCTGCCGGCGTTGACAACAAGTACGTTCATGAGACTCCTTTGCAGTGCAATACGGTCGACGCAGACCCCTTAAGGCGGCCGCATTTTAATAAGAAGTTATCACAACTTGATAAATAGCTATCAAGCATATCGCCCAACGAGCACAAAAGAGGGGCCGAACGGCGCTCGGTCGTCCAGCCCCTCCCCTCTTGCAATTACTTGCCGTTGACGATGCGCTCGACGTCAGAAGCGATCATGAACTCCTCGTCCGTGGGAATGACGAAGATCTTGACCTTGGAATCCTTGGCAGACAGGCACCAAGCGCCGTCGCCACGCAGGGCGTTACGGGCATGGTCCATCTTGACGCCCATAAAGGCCAGACGGTCGGCAACGCCGGCGCGAACGGCCGGAGCGTGCTCACCGATGCCGGCGGTGAAGACCAGCGTGTCCATGCCGCACATGGAAGTGGCCATCTCGGCAGCCTTGGCGGCAATCTTGTAGACGAACATATCGAAGGCGAGCTGAGCCTCAGGGTCACCAGCAGCGGCGAGCTCCTCGACATTGCGGCAGTCGTTGGTCTTGCCGCCGGTCACAGCCAAAAGGCCGGACTTCTTGTTCATCATCTCGTCGACCTCGTCGAAGGTGTAGCCGCCCTCGCGCTGCAGGTAGCACACGGTAGCCGGGTCGATGGAGCCGCAGCGGGTGCCCATCATGACGCCGTCGAGCGGGGTGAGGCCCATGGTGGTGTCCATGCACTTGCCGTCCTCGATGGCGCACAGGGAGGCACCGGAGCCGATGTGGCACACGACGACCTTGCGGGCCTCGCCGTTGGTCATCTCGGCGACCTTCTTGGAGATGTAGCGGTAGCTGGTGCCGTGGGCGCCGTACTTACGGATGTGCAGCTTGTCGCAAACATCCTTGGGAAGGGCGTAAGTCTTGGCGACCTCGGGCATGTTGAAGTGGAAAGCGGTGTCGTAGACCGTAACGTTGGGCAGGTCGGGATACTGCTCCAGGCAGTACTCGATAACGTTGGCCTCGGGGTTGTTGTGCAGCGGCGCTAGCGGGGCGACCTCGCGAATCTTGGCGAGAACGTCCTCGTCGACGAGGGAGGAATCGCCAAAGTACCAACCGCCCTGAACGATGCGGTGACCGATGCCCTCGATCTTGACGCCGTTGGCCTCGAGGTCCTTCAGGACAGCCTCGATGGCGACCTTGTGGTCGGGGAACTCGATGTTCTCGGTCACCTTCTTGGAGCCGTTGGCAGCATGGGTGAAGGTACCGCCGGTAAAGCAGACGCGCTCGCAGGAGCCCTTTGCGGACACCTTGTGGGACTTGGTATCGATGACCTGATACTTAAGGGTCGAAGATCCTGCGTTGACGACCAGAACGTTCATGTGTCTCCCTACTAACAGGCGGTGTGGCGCCGCCAGGTTACATACGCTTCAATAATAAACCCAAACGCCCTCGCACTCGGGTTTATTGCGTTGATATATAAGTTATCGGTGCCTGAGCTTCCGTTTCATTGCACGGAAGAAGCGTCCTCAGATGAGGTTCTCGCCCAGGTTTTTGCCGCCGAGGACGTGCATGTGGAAGTGCATGACGGTCTGGCCGGCGTTGACACCCTTGTTGGAGATGACGCGGAAACCGTCCTCCAGACCCTTTGCCTTGGCGACCTCCTGGATGGCGTGAGCCATGGCGCCCATGGTCTCGGCAGGCACGTTGTCGGCGATGTCGCTGTAGTGCTTCTTGGGGATCACGAGCGTGTGAACCGGCGCCTGGGGGTTGAGGTCGTCGAACGCGATGACCTGGTCGTCCTCGTAGACGACGGTCGAGGGGATATCGTGGTTAGCAATTTTGCAGAAGATGCAATCACACATGGCTGGTTCCTTTCTCACACAAGGTAATTATATTTGGTCGGGATGGTTAGAACGAGAGGTTGTCGTCGGTGTTAGCGGCTTCGCCGTCGGCGAGCACGTCGTTGCCATCGACGTCCTTAAGGAGCACCGAGACCTTCTGCTCGGCATCGGACAGGCGGGTGCGCAGGCTCTTGAGGAGCTCGACGCCGCGGGTATAGCTCTCGAGCGACTGCTCGAGCTCCATATCGCCCGACTCCAGGCTGCGGATGATGAGCTCCAGCTCCTGCGAGGCCTGCTTGTACGTAAGCTGCTCGACCGGGGTCTTCTCTGCCATATCTGTTTCCTTTCCTAAAGGTTTATCGCTATGAAACGCGGCCTACTCGACCGAATCGACCGTTGCCGCCACGTTGCCGTCTGCCATGCGCACGCGGATGGCGTCGCCGGGCTTAAAGGTCTTGGCGCTCGTAGCCACGCCGCTATCGCTGTACGCGATGGAATAGCCGCGGGCAAGCACCTTGAGCGGCGACAGGGCATCGAGCGAAGCCGCCGCACGGCCCAGGTCGGACGCGGGTTTACTGAGCATCGTGCGCCCCTGATGCTCTAGACGGGAGCTTGCGAGCGTGAGCGCATGGCGCTTGCCATCGAGCCCTGAGGTGCTTGCGATCAAGCGCTCGGGCAGACGCTCAAAGTTGGAGCGGAAGGCCCCAACCGAACGCGCTATGGCGCCGGACAGACGATCGGCAGTCAGGGCAAGCTCAGACTCGCGACGCTCGACCATAAACGTCGGATCGTTGAGGCACGGGCGGCACGCGGCTGCATCGAGCGCGTCGCCCAGACGAGCCGTATAGGTGTCCCAGGCACGACGACCGCGCTGGTCGAGCATCTCCAGGTCGACCTGGGCCGACCCAATCATCGATGCCATCGCGGCACCCAGACGCTGATGGCGCGCCTCGAGCACATCGGCCAACTCCGTCATAGCCGGCGCCACCGATTCTGCCGCCGCCGTAGGCGTGGAGGCGCGACGGTCGCTCACCATGTCGCAAATCGAGGTATCGGGCTCATGGCCAATGCCGGTCACCACGGGCACGGGACAAGCCGCCACCGCGCGGGCAAGCTCCTCGTCATTAAAGGTCATGAGGTCCTCAAAGGAGCCGCCGCCGCGCACCAACAAAATACAGTCGGGCGCCGGCGTAATGGAAGCGGCGCGGCGCAGGCCCTCAATGAGCTCTGTCGGCGCACCTTCGCCCTGGACCTTTGCGCCCACGCAGACGAGCTCGACGAGCGGGTTGCGACGACGCAACGTGCGCTTGACGTCGTCGATTACGGCACCCGAAAGCGAGGTGACGACCGCCACGCGGGAGCAGAACACCGGTATGCGGCGCTTGCGCGCTTCGTCCATCAGGCCCTCACGGCGTAGCTTTTCGGCCAGTTGCGCCACTTGTTGACGCAGCAGACCCTCCCCCGCCAGCGAAAACGAGCGGGCGACGAAGCTCATGCGACCCGTAGGCTTGTAGAGATTGAAGCTGCCCTTAAAGCTTACCTGCATGCCGTCGCGCAAGTCGAAGGTGCGCTTAAGGTAGGTGCCCTTCCAGATGATGCAGTCGACGGCGGCCGAGTCGTCTTTAATCTGGAAGTAGCAGTGGCCGCTTCGGGCGTTGGGACCACGGAAACCCGTGACCTCGCCCAGGACACTCAGCTGCGGAATGGCATCGAGCGCACCGGCAGCGATTTCTACCGCCTGGCTCACGCTGAGCTCCTTGCGCTCTTGCTCGTCCGAACCGTCGAACTCGGCGGAAACGGCATTACCGGTTAGGTTCCAGCCTGCCACGCAGCCTCCTTTCGTTATCGAGCACAGAGGCTCCGGCCCCGTGCGAAATTAAGTCCAACACATAGTACAGCGCCGCGAGGACACGAATCCCCGCGGCGCCTGCCTGTCCCATTTGTTATCGGTTGGAGTTTCTGTTGTAGCGAGCCATAAGGTAGAGCAACTGAATGATCGAAGTGAGCGCTGCAGCCACATAGGTAAGCGCGGCTGCCGTCAGTACCTTCTTGGCGCCGTTGACCTGCTTGGAGCTCATGCCCGACTGCTCGATGTACGCCACAGCACGTCGGCTGGCGTCAATCTCGACAGGCAACGTAACGAGTTGGAACAGCACACTAAACGAGAAGAAGATCAACGCGAGGGTCGTGAGCCCGGCAATGTTCATAAACAGGCCCAAGAGTAACACGATGGTCCAGGTGTTCTGGGTAAAGTTGACGACCGGCACGAGGGCGGTACGCACTTTCATCATGGCATAGCCGCTTTGACGCTGGGCGGCATGGCCCGCCTCGTGGCAGGCGACGGCAACACTTGCGACCGACCCGCCCGAACGGTTGGCATCCGACAGATACAGGTTGTTGTCCTGCGGGTTGTAATGATCGGTGAGCTCGCCGGCAACGCCCTTGATGCCCACGGCGCTACAACCGTTGGCGTCGAGCATGCGGCGAGCGACCGTGGCACCCGTATCGCCGTCCGAGCGAACCTTAGACCACGTCTTGTACGTCGAGTTGATATAGCTCTGCGCGGCAAGGCCAAGCACCGTGCAGACAAGAACAACCAGCAGGTACAGCGGGTCAATGCCAAAGCCATATCCATAGTAATAAGGCATGCGAATTCCTCCGAATCGAGTTACACGTTGGAGGCATTCTACCCACTCAGCCGACTAGGCTTCCCTATAACAACTCAATCTTTCCGTCCTTCACGGTGAGTCCCATGTTGCCCGAGAGCAGATCGTCCAGGCGCGAGCCCACGAGCTCAAAGCGCCAGCCTTCGCGCAGGGGACTTTGCTCAGGATGCTCAATGTAGTCGGCCAGGTCATCGCGCGAGGCAATGACCGAGGTCGCCACGCCCGAACGCTCGGCAACCAGGCGAATGAGCGCATACATCAGGTCCGTCACGCTCTCCAACTCCGGCGAAATCTGACGGTGCCCGCGCACCATGAGCGGCAGGCGATCGTGCGGGCAGCTCGCACCGCGCTTAATGGCCATGAGCGCACCGTCCACGTCGCGCTCCCCCAATTGATCGGTACCGCGAATGCTACGGAACTCCTCAACGCGCACGGGATTGCGCTTAACGAGCGCTAGCAGCGTGTCGTCGGACATGACCCACTTGCGTGGGATGTTGCGCCGCTCGGCGCGGTCCTCGCGCCAGGCGGCGAGCTCGCGCGCGATACCCAGCTGATGACGGCTGCACGAATTGATGCGCTTGACCTTGCGGAACGCCTCGTGGCGATCGGCGCGATAGTGCGACTCGTCAGCCAGCGGGCGCAGCTCGTCGAGCACCCAGTCCACACGGCCCAGCTCGCGCAGGCGGCTCATCATCTCGGTATAGGCGACGATCAGGTACTTGACGTCATCGATCGCATACTCAATCTGCTTATCGGTCAGCGGGCGGCGCGACCAGTCGGTCAGTGACTCGGTCTTGGGCAGCGATACGCCGCAGAACGTCTGAACAAGCGCGCCATACGAAATCTGCTGGCGCTCGCCCAAAAAGGCGGCGGCGACCTGCGTATCGAAAATCGGTCGTGGCAGCACGCCCACGGTATGGAGCATGACCTCCATATCCTGCGAGCACGCGTGGAAGACCTTGGTCACGCTCTCGTCGGCCATAAGCTCGGCCAGCGGCGATAGGTCGTCGATTACCAGGGGATCGACCGCGACGCTCTCAGCAGGGGTGGCAATCTGAACCAAACATAGACGCGGATGGAACGTGCGCTCGCGCAAAAACTCGGTATCGACGGCAATCGCGTCGAACTCACGGGCGCGCTGGCAAAAGTCGAGTAGAGCCTGATGTGTGGAAATGTACATATCAACCCATCGAATAAGGTTAGGCCCGAAAAACACGGGTAGGATATCGGCATTGCCTTACAACTATACTCGGTTAGTCACAGAACGGGAACGTAAGTATGCGCTGCCTTATCATCCACAACCCGGCATCGGGCCCCAGCTCAGATGAAATCTTCGCATTCACGCACGCCCTTGCACAGGGCGGCGACGAGGTCGTGATGCGCTTTATCGGCGATGGCATGGAACCCGAGGACGCCGTGGCGGACGTGCGCGAGTTTGATCGCGTGGTCGTTTCGGGCGGCGACGGCACCGTCTCCAACGTGCTCGATCAGATGCGCGGATGCGGTGTCCCCACGCTCGTCTTCCCCTCCGGTACGGCCTGCCTGTTCTTCAACAACATCGGCAATGCCCCTGAGGCGGCGGCGCTCGCCAAGGCCTGCCGCGCCGGTCGCACGGTCAAAGTGGACATGGGCGAGCTCTTTTGGCTCGACGAGGACGGCAACGAGAAGCGCCACGGCTTTATCATCATCGCCGGCTCGGGCTTCGACGCCGAGATCATGATGAAAGCCGCTCCCACCAAAAACGACATCGGTGAGATCGCCTACTTCCTCTCCGCGCTCGCCACGCCCAACCCCACGGTGGCGCACTTTACGATTGAGCACGACGGCATTGTCGAGGAGCTCGACGGCATCTGCTGTATGGCGGGCAATACCTCGGTCATCCAAAACGACATCAACCTGTTCCCCGACTGCCGCATGAACGATGGCATGGTCGACATTGCGGTCATCGAACCCGTGCGCACCGTGCAGCTGTTGCCTACCGTGATCACCGCTGCGCTTGACCCCGCCGGCAAGGTGCTCGGGCGCCCGCAATTCAAGATCATCCAGACCAAGGAAGCCAAGATCACCTGTACCCCGTCGCTGGGCATGCAGTTCGATGGCGAGATTATCTCCAGCAATTCGGGCGTCTTTGGAGCCCGCGCACTTCCGCAATGCCTCGACCTCATCGTCGACGAATTCTCACCGCTCGGAAAATAGGAGGACCCCATGAACGACAATCCCCTGCTCGGCTTTATCGTCATCGTTTTGGCCATGCTCGTCGGCTATGCGATCAACGTGATCCACCGCCGGAAGAAGTAATTCCACATTGGTATGATATTCATCCAATTATCGTCTCCCCTGCTGTTTATGCATTTGCCGAACAGCGGGGTTTTTCTTTGCGCCCCGTGCAAGGCGCTTTATTCAGGTACAGTAATTGCAGGGTGCCTTTATTTAAGTAAAGCTACGAAATGAGTATTCTTATCCGCTCATCGCATATTTTGGGACGCTCATCGAGTATTTCGTCGAATTAGATGAATACTCTTTAGACTTCCGATAGGCTAATAGATGTATTTATTAGCTGAAGCTCCGTACGGTTTCGCGGGGTTTCAACGGTTGGGAGGGATTATGAGGTTTACTCATCCTGTCAACACGCTCAAAAAGCTCGGCTGCGGCCTTGCGTTTGGAGCAGCGGCCATCATGGCCATGCCGACTTCGGCACTCGCCTGCACCCAGATCTACATGGGCAGCAAGCTCACGGCAGACGGCAACACGTACTACGGCCGTTCCGAGGACTTCGGTCCGCGCTACATCAAGCACTTTGGCATTGAGCCCGCACACAAGGACGGCAACGAGTACACCTCGGTCGAGTCCGGTTTTGAGTACAAGTCCAAGGGCGCAACCTACCGCTACACCTTCGTTCGCGACAACCCCTCACAGTGGGAAGATCGTTACGACGCATATTCCGAGGCCGGCATCAACGAAAAGGGCGTTTCCTGCTCTGCTACGCTGAGCACCTCCTATAACGAGAAGGCAGAGGAAGCCGACCCCGTCACCGAGAAGACCGGCATCGGCGAGTACAACTACGCCAGCGTCATTCTGGGCGAGAGCGCCACGGCCCGCGAGGGTGTCGAGCTCCTCGGCAGCCTGATTGACGAGCAGGGCGTCTGCTCCAACGACCAGATCATCATCGCCGACAACAACGAGACCTGGCTGTTTGCAGCACTTTCCGGCCATCAGTGGATTGCCATGAGGCTCACCGACGACATCGCCTCGCTCAACCCCAACATCGGCAACCTCACCTATGATGTCGACTTAGACGACACTGAGAACTGCCTCCACTCCGAGGGCATCGAGTCCATGCCAAAGGAGAAGGGCTTTGCCGAGTACACCGACGGCAAGTTCGACGTCGCCAAGACCTACGGCGAGGAGATTAGCGAGGCCGGTATGCACCAGTGGTCGCGCTATGTCCAGGGCCGCGATTACTTCATGGCTCCGCTTGCCGAGGGCACCGACTACGAGATCGTCAAGGACGAGCGCGAAGACGCTCGTGCCACGACCGGCGCCCTGGTCCACGAGATGCAGCCGCTGTTCTTCACACCCGGCAAGTCTGACTGGAACACCTTTGAGATGATTCGTTCCTTCGCTGCTCGCGGAGAGAATGTCGCCGGCCTCAACGCCAACACCGACGGCGCCTATGCCATCGGCTCCAACCGCAACACCGAGATCCACACCTTCCAGATCCGTCACGGCATGGACCCCGAGATCGCGACCATTCAATGGGAGATGCTCTCCAACGCCGAGTTCTCCGTCGCCATCCCCCTCTACTCCGCACTGCTCACCGAGGTCAGCCCCTACTTCAGCGATCAGGATGTCTCCTTCGATCACTGCGAAGAGGAAGACGTCGTGAACAACGAGGAACCCAAGAACTCCATCAACTACGTCCTCATGGACATCAACACGCTCGCCTATGAGAATCGCGACCACTGCGCCACCGGCGTCCGCGCCTATCTCGACGCCCTGCAGAAGGAACTCATCGAGCAGAACCTGACCGTCGACGAGGCCATGCAGGCCGAAGAAGGCACCGAAGCCCGCACCGTCCTGGCCAACAAGGCCGGCAAGGCTGCAACCAAGAACACCTATGTTAAGTGCAAGGCCATGCTCGAGGAGATGCGCGACTACCTCCAGGAGGGCGATTTCTCCGAGGAGTTCGTCCCGAGTGACTACGATGCTGACAACGACTGCCTGGTCGAGTCCATCACCTACGCCGACGAGGCCCTTTCCGATGAGGACGTGGCCGAGCCCGAGGCCGAAGAGGAAGAGGTCACCGAGGAGAAGTCCGAGGGCAACAACATGGCCGCCATGGCCGTTGGCGCCGTCGTCATCATCGGTGTCTGCGCCTACGTGATCTATCGTCGCAAGAAGGCCTAAGACCCTCATGTCCTAGCTGAGCGGGCGGGGCACATGAGTCACCACGCCCGCTCAGCCCGCTCTTTTGACCGGCGGGAAACCCGCCTGAAATCTTTTCAAAAAAGATTTCCCCGCACACACTTTGCTGTGCTATAGTGCAGCGCAACAGCAACTAGGTGCGACCGCGCCACGGCATCACGAAAGGAGCCACCAAGATGATGAACACGATGAAGTCCCTCAACAACTGGTGGTGGCGTGATACGAATACGATCGGTCGACAGTGAGTCCCTCACGCCTGTTTTTGCGCTCTAGGTGATTGAAAGGCCTCCGGTTTCGACCGGGGGCCTTTTTCTATCTCGAGCCCGATCGCATTCGCATCACGCGCCTCCGCTTTTCTCTTGCACTCCCATTCCGAAAGGATTTTCACCATGTCTCAGAACACCACCGCCACCCAGCCCCGCACCGTCCAGACCGCCGACCGTGGCAAACTCGATGTCCGCGCCCTCGTCCTGCTTGCCATCCTGCTCGCCGCCGGCTTCATCCTCAGCTTCACCGTCGGCAAGGCCATCTCGGGCATCTCGGGCGGCATGATCAGCCCCGAGTTCATCATCTCGGCCTTCTGCCTCACCATCCTGGTCGTTCGCCCCAACATCGGCCAGGCGCTCGTCATTGGCCTTATCTCGGCTGCCGTGATCCAGATCACCACCACTTCGCCGTTCGTTGATTTTGCCGCCGAGGGCATCGCCGCCATGCTCATGGCCGGCATCGTCAACGCCGCCGGCAAGAACGGTCAAGTCAAGCCCGCCATCGCCATTGTCGCAACCTTCCTGACCACCTTTGTCTCCGGCGTCATCTTCATGGTCATCAAGATGGCCATGCTCGGCGTGGTAGGCGAGCTCGCCGCCGCCATGCTGCCCGTCGTTGCCATGACCGCCGTCTTTAACGCCATTCTGGTCGGCGCCCTCTACTTGCCCATCCAGAAGGCCCTGAAGCTCAACTAACTCATCGCTGCCCCACCAGCAAAGACTGTCCCAAACGACTAGCTCTTGGGGACGTTCTTAAACGACTAGTCATTAAAGAACGTCCCCAATGACTATGAAAGGTATCCATGGAAACGATCATCAACGTCGACGATGTCTCGTTCTCCTATGGCACGCAGACCGAGCAGGCGCTCAGCCACATCTCGCTCAGCGTGAACAAGGGAGATTTCATCGGCATCATCGGGCCCTCGGGCGCCGGCAAGTCCACGCTTGCCGCCTGCCTGTCGGGCGCCGTGCCCCACCACTACACCGGCACGTTCTTTGGGTCCGTCATGGTCGACGGCCACGACACCTGCGAAGTCTCGCTCACCGACGTGTCGCAAATCGTCGGCAGTGTGCTACAGGATATCGACACGCAGATGGTCGCTTCGATCGTCGAGGACGAGATGCTCTTTGGCCTCGAGAACTTTGGCGTTCCCCACGACCAGATCGAGCAGCGCGTGAGCGAAACGCTCGAGACCGTCGGCATCAGCGACCTGCGCGACCGCGAGATCGCAACCCTCTCGGGCGGACAGAAGCAAAAGGTAGCCATCGCCGCCATCCTCGCCATGCGTCCGCGCGTCTTGGTTCTCGACGAGCCCACCGCGGCACTCGACCCCGCCAGCTCCACATTGGTCTTCGAGACGCTGCGTGAGGCAAACCGCGTACTTGGAATCACCATCGTCGTCGTTGAGCAAAAGGTCGCTCTGCTCTCGGAGTACTGCAACCGCGTGCTCGTGCTCAACCATGGCGAAATTGCGCTGCAGGGCGAGCCACACGAGGTCTTCGCGCATGCCGACGAGCTCCGTGCCATCGGCGTCGACTGCCCTCGCGTCACGCGTATCTTCAATAGCCTCGAGGCCGATGGCATGGTAAGCGGTACCCCCTGCTTGGATGTCGATGAGGCTGAGCTCCTGATTTCGGGCATCGTCGACCCCGCACACGCGGCCATCGAAGCCCAGGCGCCCACCGGTTCCCCGCATGCACCGTCGTTGCGTCCTCATGCCAAGGACGCCGAACCCGTACTCACCTTCGACCATGTTGAGTTTGCCTATCCCAATGGCGGCGCCGCCGTACACGACCTTAGCCTGACGCTCTATCCTGGCGAGCTCGTGGGCATCGTCGGCCAGAACGGTGCCGGCAAGACCACGCTCACCAAGCTGCTCACGGGCCTGCTTAAGCCCGCCTCGGGCAGCGTGCGCGTTACGGGCCTGGATACTGCCGCGGTCCCCACGAGCCGTATCGCCCGCGAGGTCGCAACGCTCTTCCAAAACCCCGACCGCCAGATCTGCAAGGATACCGTGCTCGACGAGGTCGCCTTTGGCTTGGAGCTGGGCGGCATGGACCGTGCCGAGGCTCTGCGTCGCGCCCAGCTGGTCATCGACCGCTTTGGTCTGCCCGCCGACGAGGCACCGTTCTCGCTTTCGCGTGGCCAGCGACAAATGGTGGCACTTGCCTCCGTCGTAGTGGTTGAGCCCAAGATCGTCGTGCTCGACGAGCCCACGAGCGGCTTGGACTACCGTGAGTGCATGACCGTGATGGAAACGGTACGCACCATGGCCGAGCGCGGTTGCGCCGTCATCATGGTCTGCCACGATATGGAAGTCGTCTCGGATTTTGCCGAGCGCATTGTGGTAATGGCCGACGGTCGCATCCTCGACCGCGGCCGCACGCACGAGCTGTTCTCGAACATCGAACTCATGCAGCATGCCTACGTTGAGCCGCCCCAGGTCATCGAACTCTCGCGCCGTCTGGCATCTTCCGTCTCGCCCGCTTTTGCGCAGGTGAGCGAGGTCACCGATGTCGTTCGAATTACCAAGGAGATGGTCCACCGTGGTTAACGTCATCGACTACATGCCGGGCGATACGCTGCTGCATCGCCTGAACCCCGTCGTCAAACTGGGCCTCGCCGCCGCCATCATCATCGGCATCTTTTTGTCCGACACCTACGTGGCGCTGCTGGGCTTTTTGGCACTCACCCTTGCACTGGGCGCCTATGCCGGCGTCGTCGACCGTCTGCTCTCGCTGCTCAAGTTGCTGATTCCGCTCGCGCTTATCATGCTGGTGCTCCAGCTGGCCTTTATGCGCGATGGCAACGTGGTGTGGGGTTTCATCACCGACACGGGCCTCATCACAGGATCGAAGGCCTGCCTGCGCCTGCTGGGTGTGGCGTTACCACTCATCCTCATGCTCATGGTGACCAAGCTCAACGACCTTGCCAACGCCTGCGTCGAGGTGCTGCACGTGCCGTATCGCTATGCCTTCACCTTTACCACGGCGCTGCGCTTCGTGCCGGTGTTTGGTCAAGAGATGAACGCCATCATGGAGGCGCAGACCGCACGCGGCGTCGAGTACGACACCAAGAACCCCATCAAGAAGCTTAAGCTCATGCTGCCACTGTGCGTGCCGCTGCTCATCTCGAGCGTGGGCAAGACCGATGCCACAGCCTTGGCGGCAGAACAGCGCGGCTTCTATCTGCGTACGCGCGCCAGCTCGTACAAGCGCTACCCCATCAGGGGCCTAGACATCGCCGTGCTCATCGTCAGCATCGCCCTCATCGCCATCGGCTTCCTGTTCTAGTTCACCACCGACAGCAACCGCCCAACGCAAAAGGCCTCGGCTCGCACCAAACGAGCCGAGGCCTTTACTGTTTCACCAGATAAAACCTACCAAAATTAACCTGTCCCTTTTTGGCGGGTCGGAAGCTAGAGGCGGTAGGGAGCGTCGCTGCGGATGATGGATTCACGCACCAGGACGTCCATGGCGTCGAGGGTGATCTCGGGCATCTCTCGGTACTTTTGCAGCACCGATAGCTCGGTGCAGGCCAGAATGACGCGGTCGCAGCCGCTACGGGCGAACTCCCACATCACGCGGTCGAACTTATCCATATCGGGCTCACGTCCGGCCTTCACATCATCGTAGATAAGCGACATCACATCGTTCTGACGTTTCTCGCTGGGATAGACGACCTCAACACCCGCAGCCTTACATTCGCGGCCGTAGACGCCCGCGCCCACGGTGCCATCGGTGCCCATGATGCCGATCTTATGCACCGGCTCGGCCGGCATACTCAGGTTGGGGTCGAACTCGCACTCCCCCATCACCGCACCGGCCAGAGCATAGCGCACCGACTCACGCGGCATGTGGATAATCGGCACCTTCGTAAACGACTGGATCTGGTCATAGAAGTAGTGTGACGTGTTGCAGGGAATGGCAATGTGTGCACAGCCCAGCGACTCGAGTGCCTGGGCGCACTCTTTCATGGTCGCCAGCAGTTTGGCATGCTCGCCGGTCTTAATGGCCAGCGTGCGGTCGGGCATGGTCGACTTGGAGAGTACCACCATGTCGATATGTTCCTGATCGCAGGCAGCAGCCGTATGACGCACCACCTGGTCGTAGTAATACGACGTGGCCTCGGCGCCCATGCCGCCGATAACTCCCAGCTTTTCCATCGCCGCCTCCTTGGTGACGCTTGCGCAATTGCGCGTATCATACCCGCGCCCGCCCGATGCAAACCGGACGGGCGCCGCGCTCATCTACTTGTAATACGTCTTGAACAGCTTAAAGTGGCGCAGCTTGGTGTGCCACATGCGCAGCCAGCGGTTAAAGACAAAGTCGCCCTTCATAAACGAAGGGTCGGCGCCCTTGCCTTCCTTGTCCAGGCGATGCACCTTAGCGCGCAGCTCGGGATCCTTGACGTACTTGTCGACGACGCCCATGGGGACGACCATCCACAGGGCCTCGTCCTGAGCCGTCACAAACTCCGGCTCAAACGGACGGTTGAACACATACTCGTCCACCACATACTTGGCAACGTTAAAGCCGCTGTTGGTAACGTAGTAGTTGCTGCGGCCCTGGCGCGTGTTGAAATCGAAGAACTTAAACGAGCCGTCGCGCTCGTCGTACTTTACGTCAAAGTTGGAATAGCCCACAAAGTGAAGGTCCTCGAGCAACTTGCGCACGCCGCCCATGAGCTCGTCGTTGGGCTCGGTAATGATACAGGCATGGTTGCCGACACCGTGGGGCTGATGCTCCTCGAGCAGCACATGGCCCAGGCACATCATGCGGACCTTACCGTTGCGGTCGGAATAGCTGGTGAGCACGCGCATGTACTCGTCGTTGCCGGGCACGCGATCCTGCAAGATCAGGTCGTCGGTGTAGCCGCTGGCATACGAGTCGCGAATGACCTGTTCCAGCTCGGCGCGGTCGGCAATCTCATAGGCCTTCTTCTGGCCCTCGAACTCATGCTGCCACCACATGATGCCGTCAGAAGGCTTCAGAATCATCGGGTAAGGAAAATCGATCTGGTCGAGCACTTCGGCAGGCGCCTCACCCTGGGCATTGAGCATCGCCTTGGTAAAGGTAAACGTGTGCGGATAGGGCACGCAATGCTTCTCGCACAGCTCGTAGAAGATCTCCTTCTTCTGGCACTGCTCGAGCATGCTGTAGGGCGCGTAGGGAGCGACGATGTTATCCGCCAGCTCATGAGCATCCTTGGCTTGAGCCACGAGAGCGACATAGTTGTCGCCGCAGCCCACAAGGACAATAGTCTTGTCGGCATGCGCTTGGGCAATGCCGTTGACGGTTTTGAGCATCACGGGCATGGTGTCGATATCCACGTTGGGCGTGTAGTCGATAATCTGGCTGCGGTACGCGGGACCCGTCTGATACTTGCCAAAGACCAGACTCTTGACCTGGTACTCCTCGTAGAAGGCGCGCGCCACCGAATAGGCGTTGATGTCGCCACCAAGCAGCACGGGAATGAACTCGCGCTCTGTAAATTGCAATGCCATGGAAACTTCCTATCATGAACTGCCCACACAACGGGCGGTCTTTGCGCAACTGATTTATTCTAGCGTGCCAAGCCGCCGGCGCCCAAAGCTCCACCGTATCTATGGCAATCGACGCAATCGTCCAGCACGAAGACGGCGCTCACCGTTGTATGACAATGGGCAATGAACCTACCGTTGTTGTAGGATTCAGCGTATTGACATCTTCGAGCGAAAGGCGCACACGTGCCCCAAGACCATCCGACCGATAATCCCATCCTCAATGCCGCGAGGCGCGAGCTGGCGGAACGTGCGAAAGCGACCGCTCCCCTGTGCACGGCAAACGACGCCTACAACGGGCCTGCCCGTATCGTCTCAATCAACACGTCGGAGCACAAAGGCACGCGTAAGTCACCCGTCGCCGACGGGCACGACACCGTCATCGAGCAGTTTGGCCTCGCCTCCGATGCGCACGCCGGGCATTGGCACCGTCAGGTTTCCTTTTTGGCCGCAGAGTCCATCCAGACGGCGCAGACGCGCGGGCTCGATGTGCACGAGGGCGACTTTGGCGAGAACTTCACAACCCAGGGCATCAACCTGCTCTCGCTCCCCCTGGGAACGCAGCTCAAGATTGGCAACGATGTCCTGGTCGAAATCAGCCAAATCGGCAAGGTCTGCCACACCCGTTGCGCCATCTACTATCTCGCCGGCGACTGTATCTTTCCCCACGAGGGCGTTTTCGGCGTGGTACTAAAGGGCAGAGAGGTCCATACCGGCGACGATATCCAGGTAGTCAAACTCGGCGACGGCACCTGTTCGTTCACCCCCGCCGAGGCCCTCGAAGAGATTGAGCAGGCTCGCCAGAAGGGCACGCTATAGTTATAAAACCCCACGTTGAGATGGCTTTTACAGCCCAAAACTCCTCTCAAACAGGGCTCTGTAACGTTAAAGTTGAACTCTATGGTTTCTCAACAATTCATCATAACTGCAGGTCAAAGCCAAAGCCTCAAGTTCAACTTGACCCTTTGGGACCTTTAAGGTTCAAGTTGAGGTCGAAAGCAGTAGTAGAATACCGTTCGAACCATAACCTACGATTGATTGCAGAGGGACTGGATGCAGCATTCGAATCATCGCACCGCAGCGCTCATTGCGTCGAAGCCGGCTCGTATCATCACGAGCGCCGCGCTCGCCGTTGCGCTGACGGCCACGCCGATGCTCTCCCCCGTTGCGGCGTATGCCGCCTCGCAGGCAACGCAGGACCAGCTTTCCGCAGCCCAGCAGAAGATCGAAGCCGCCACGAGCGCCTACAACGACGCCCGTACCAAACTCGATGACCTGCAAAAGCAGATTGACTCCAATGAGGCAAGCATCGAGGAAATCGAGGCTAAGCTTCCCGATCAGCAGGCCAAGGCAAGCTCCGCCATGCGCGATCTGTACAAGTATCAGAAGGGCACCAATCCCATCGTGAGCTTCCTGGTCAACGCGCAGAGCCTGGGTGAGTTCATCACGACCTGCAAATACACCAACCAGATCACGAGCTCGAGCGTCGACGAGATCGAAGAGCTCAATAACATGCAAACCGAACTCGAGCAGAACAAGGCCGAGCTTCAGCAGGCCAAGTCTCAGCTTGAGGCAGAGCAGAAAAACGCCGAGGATGCGCTGGCGCAGGCCCAGCAGCTCCGCAGCGAGGCACAAGCAAAAGCCGAGCAGGAAAATGCCGCCGAGCTTGCCAAGCTTGAGGCCGATAAGGCCGCTGCCGCCGAGAAGCTCTCGGGCGAGGGCGTAAGCGGCAGCAATTCCAGCAGCCAGGCCACCAACACCAACACCACCATCGACACCACGGTGAACAACGCCAATACCGGTAGCTCCGATTACGATTCGTTCATTAATGAGTGGACAGGCCGCATCGACAATTATCTCGCCGGCTCCCCCATGGCAGGCCAGGGCTATAACTTTGCCGTCGCCGCTTGGAATACCGGTGTCGACCCCCGTTGGTCCCCCGCCATCGCCTGCATCGAGAGCACCAAGGGTGCTTATTGCGCCAATTCTTACAACGCCTGGGGCTGGAGTGCCCGCGGCGGCGGTTGGCGCAGCTTTGGCAGCTGGAGCGAGGGCATCTCCGCTCACGTTGCCTATCTGGGCGCCAACTACGGCTCCACCCTTACCCCGGCTGCGGCCAAAAAGTACTGCCCGCCCACGTGGCAGGACTGGTACAACAAAGTCGCCGCTCAAATGAACCGCATCTAAGTGCAACTGCAAAGGGCCCCAATGGGGCCCTTTTCTTTTAGGTGGCGGAAGTATCGATGACGCCGGTCGCATTGGCAACCGCGACTATGACGATCATGCATAGGAGCAGCACACCCAATGCCTTGAGCCAGAGTTTCGCGAGTTTCTTGCCGCGATAGCTGTCGAGCAGTACGAATCGCCGACGAAGACGGCGCTTATCGAACAGCGCAAAATGCATAAGCACCATAAGGCCATCGACAAAGAAAAAATACTCGATTATGAGAAGCCACGTCGGGTAGCTTTGGTTTGCTCCCGTGGGGTGAAAGACGGCAAAGTGACTTCCGACAAAGAACACAAGCAGCGAGAAGCAGACGAGCGTATTCCAAATGCGCCCCAGAGACTCCGGAACGCGAGAGAGCAGACCGCATGCAGTGGAGGCGGCAGGCCTAGGAAGCCCTGTGGGGTTCTGGAGCCCTTGGGGCGTCAACACCGTCTCCGAGGCCGGAGTACGGACAAGCACAGGCGCAGGAGGCCGCACGGGGCGACTTAGATCGTATGCCGCGCGCGTCGCCCGTCCCAACGCTTCCGCGCTCGCAAAACGCTTGGCCGGGTCGAGCGCCATCGACATGCAGACGGCATCGGTAAGTGGAGTGGGAATGCCGCGCGCCTCGCATTGCTCGCGCATGTCGAGCCCTGGTTTAGGGTCGACTCCCGTCAAGCAGAAGAACAACAGAGCGCCAAGTGCGTAGACGTCGCTGCGCACACTCGTCTGCCCAAACCCATACTGCTCGGACGGCGCATAGGGCCGTGTCCCAAACTTGACGGTGTCGGCATCGGCGCCATCGTGCCATACGCGCGCGATCCCCAGGTCGATAATCACCAGCGATGAAAATGTCAGGCCGTCATCAGGCATATAGTTGGCACCTGTCACGATGATATTCGACGGCTTGAGGTCGCGATGGATCACCGGCGCCGACGTCTCCCCCGCTATTGCAAAACCGGCGTGGAGCTCGCCCACGGCATCGCATAGGGCAGGATACAATTCACGCGCATAATCGGGGGTGGCTCCCAGACGGTCCACCAGCGCCCCGAGCGTCTCCCCTTCGATGTATTCCATAACCACGTTGAGCTCGTCGCCCACACGACGACAATCGACGATTCTGGGCAGGTGCTCAAAACGTCTGCCCGCCCGTTGAGCGGCAAACAGACGCCCGTATGCCCCGCCGATTTGAGCCGAAGCATCGATGCGTTTACGGACAAAGGGGCCGAGCGAACCACCGCCGGTTCCTTCAAAGTACACGAGCTCGGTTGTTTCAACGGACGAGCGCTTAAGTACACGCTCCACGCGATAGCTGTCGTCGCGATCGAGCGACGCCAGGTGCTCGGCAAGCGCTGCGGTCAGCTCGTCATCGGAATATGTTGGGATCTGAGTATCCATAGCCTCCATCATAGCGCAGGGCGCAGACACCCCATGGCATCCACGCCCCGTTCGTTTGCATCGTTGTTCGGCAGCTCCGCCGGCTCAGATATCAGCCGCTAACTCACCGTCTCCTCGCCAAAGCGATACAGCTCCTCGTTGACCTTTTGGAGGCTGCACCCGCGATCGATGCAAAAAATGATAATCGCATCGCGGCGGTCCTTGCAGTTAAGGACGCTTACCCCGGCAGCCGTCAGCGCACGGTTGGTCTCTTTGAGCGTCAGCGCCATCGCAAAGGCAATCTGCAGCACCTTATTGCGACTCGGATGACGCGCGCCGGTAAAGATCTGATAGCCAAAGGTCTCATTGAGATCGGCCATACGAACCACGCGCGAGCGCTCCAAGCCCTTTTCCTGCAGTAGCTGCTTCAGGTAGTTCGAAAGCGACGGGGTGGCAAAGTCGTGTTCTTTGATATAGCCATCGATGTTTGGCGCGTCGAGAAGCTCATTGAGTAACTCGTCAGTCAGCTTTTTATCGGGCATACGACTTCACCTCCCCCAGTGCATGCAACATGCTAGAAACCGCTTACGTCCGAACGCTCCCAGCTAGCAACCTGGTCGGGAGACACCGTACCCAGCGCCTCGAACTTCCAGGAGCCGCCCGCCTTCAGATGATTGGTGTTTGCAAGAGCCGTTCCAACCTGGTTGCCATCGGCATCATACAGAACATATTCAATCTGAATGTAGCTCTTTTCCTTATCCGTGTTATTGGTCAGCGTGCCCGTGATCTTATAGGTAAACTGATTGGAAGTGTCTTCAGCCTCGTCAGCAATGGTATACGGTTCTTGCGGTTCTTTTTGCTCCTCAGCCTGCTGTGTCGTCTCGGCAGGTTTTGCCGAATCGCTCGCAGACGAATCGGTTGAGTTGCCGCCCATAGAGCCCACGGCACCGACAATAACCAGCACCACAATGATGCCTAGGACAATCTTGCCGATCGGCTTCTTTCCCTCTTTTGCCATTATTCATCCTTCCTACGATCCGGCTACCGTGCCGGCACACAGCACATCGTAGGAAGGATTGAACTTGAATTCATTAGCTGAGAGCTAAGGTTGCGATAAACGGCCAATGCAGTTATCCAAACGCCGAGCAAACGCACTTTGCGCGACCGTCTGCCGGCAGCGCATCAACCCACCGTGACGGATTCCCCGGTAAAGGCACTGACCATCAACAGGACAAAGAACACCAGGTAGCTGACACTCAGCGGGTACGCAATGACCAGGAATACAACCCAGCCGACATTGGCTTTACCGCCGGCACGGCGTCGCTCGCGATTGCGGCAGAGCCAAATCGTCACGCCGATGGCAGTGATAAACAGTACGAGTGCCGCCGCAGCCAGCCCAGCAAGCGCAAACATCACGCCAATGCTCACAGCAATAACCGGAAGCAACAACAAGCCGCATCCACACCCACCGGGACTATAAACGGCAGACTGTCGGCGTCGTTCCATCGTCACTCCAACCTCAATATCTTTGAGCACTACAACGCAGCGGCCTGCTGGACAGGAACGATCTTATTCAGCTCCGGTTCGATCCGCCTTTTCTCGGCCTCAAGGTCAAACGCCACCTGAGCGCGCAGCCAATAACCATCCGTCAGGCCAAAATAACGGCAAAGACGGAGGTCGGTGTCGGCCGTCACGCGACGTTTTCCCAAGACAATCTGCCCGATACGCTGAGCCGGAATCCCAGTCTCTTTCGCAAGGCGATATTGAGAAATGCCCATGGGAACAAGAAACTCCTCTTTGAGAAGCTCACCAGGAGTCACCGGCGACAGCAAATCGGCCGAAGTCTCATCACTTGTGATAATCGACGATTTCGACATTCCAAGCCATCTCCTGTCTCCACTCAAAACAGACCCGATAGCGCTCGTTAACACGGATGCTATATTGACCGGCACGATCGCCCTTCAAAGCTTCCAGGCGGTTGCCCGGTGGAACGCGAAGATCATCAAGCGAAGCACAAACCTGCAGTTGGCGAATCTTCCTCAACGCAACACGCTCAAAGGGCACGAACCTCCTGACCCGCACACCCATGGCAAAGCGTTCGGTATCCTCATCTTTATACGATGCAATCATAGTATCGCCTTACGTTAGTAACGTCAAACGTTTCTATAGACTTACATCTCTATTATATCGTACGTTTGTTCGTGTTTTCTAGAACAAATAGTCCTTTGCGCCTTAGTCAAGCAAAAGCAATCGTTTGTAGACATCGAGGCCTTTGAGAAGGATTTCCTCGTCGAAGAGCATGCTATCGGTATGCAGAGCGCTTGTGGCATAGGCGGGACAGCCATCCGAATCACTCGGGTTGTCTTGGTCCTCTGGCATACCCGTGCCCAGCAGGAAAAACACGCCCGGCAGATGGCGTTGATAGAACGCGAAATCCTCGGCGATCAGCAGCGGTTCCTCCACAAGCTGCAGCCCGGGCAAGGCAGGCGCGACGCTGGCAAACAACTCGGGGTCGTTGTCGACCGGCGGATAGCCCTCGGCAAAGTCGAGATCATACGTGCAGCCCGTTGCGGCACAGGCATCGTCCAGCACGCGGCGCACGCCTTCGCGCGCCCGGTCGAACATGTCGTCCGTAAACACACGCAGGCTTCCGGCCACATGGGCCTCCCCCGCCACCGCGTTGCAAACCGTACCGGCCTGCAGCAGACCAAACTTACCGATACAGGGCTCGTCGGTGCCCAGCTCGTCCATCAGTTCGCGCTCGGCAACCAAGAACTTGGCAGCCGCCAGCGCCGCATCGTGCGATTCGCCAACGGGAACGCCGTAGGTCTTGGCGATATGGATGCTCGTCCCATGAATGTGCACATGTGTCTCGCTCGAACGCGCCAGCAGCGGACCGGAACAACTCGCCAGCGTACCGGCAGGAAGATCGGGCCACACATGGAAGCCAAAGATGCGGTCAACCCCATAGCGCTCGAACACGCCGCTCTCGCACACCGTCTTGGCGCCACCGGTCGTTTCCTCGGCCGGCTGAAACACAAAGAGCACGTTGCGCTTAATGACGCCCGGCTGCTCACGAATCGTGCGGTCGACATGTGTCGCGGCGGCAAGCGCCATGGCCATGTGTCCATCGTGTCCGCAAGCGTGCATCTTACCGGGATGCGTCGAGGAAAAGGCAGCGCCCGTTGCCTCCGCGATGGGCAGGGCGTCCATGTCGGCGCGAATCGCCGTAGCATGCGCGGCGCCCGTGCCGGCATCGAAGAAAGCGCAGACGCAGCTGGGGCACGGATGGGTCACCTCGCAAGCGAGCGGCGCCAACACGCCCTCGATATAGGCGATAGTCTGCGGAAGATCGAAATCGAGCTCCGGAATGCGATGGAGATCGCGGCGATAGCGACGGAGTTCTTGGAGCTCGGTCATAGAGAATCCCTTCGTGAGGCACATCTGTTGCAACTTATTGTGATACAGGATTGTGGCACACATGTTTCCAGCATATTGCTGCATTTTTTAAACGTTATATACGAATACTCTTGTTTGGTAAAGTGCAACGTGATAGGGTCTTTACCACTTGATAGAGGCGCGGGCACGAAGAGCCGCGGGCGAGCCGGCAGGCTTTGACCCCGTGGGGAGGCGAAACCCGCCGAACTGGGTTTTTCGGGCACGAACAACCTGGTGGGCCTGCGGGAAACACCCACAGGACTGTCTGCAGCAATGCGGGAGCGCTATCCGGACATTGGGTCCACGCTATGCGGATTCGATGCGCAGATGGCGCCGTCTGGATAGCGAGGTTTACGGGACATGGCATTGACCCCCAACGAGGCATATGCGGCCAAGCAGCCGTTTGTGGACAAGGAGACACTCGAGCATATCGTCGAGCAGTTCCCCACGCCGTTTCATCTATACGACGAGGCGGGCATCCGCCGCAACATGCAAGAAGTGCGCGACGCCTTTGCATGGAACCCGGGCTTTAAGGAATACTTTGCCGTCAAGGCCAACCCCAACCCGGCGCTCATCTCCATTCTCAACGAATACGGCTGCGGCTGCGATTGCTCGAGCTATACCGAGCTCATGATCGCCCGCTCGCTGGGCATCACGGGACACGACATCATGTTCTCGTCCAACGACACGCCGGCTGCCGACTTTGAGCTCGCCAACAAGCTGGGTGCCATCGTCAACTTTGACGACATCAGCCACATCGAGTTCTTTGAGCGTGTTGCGGGGCCCATCCCCAAAACGGTCAGCTGCCGCTTTAATCCAGGCGGCCTGTTCCAACTCTCCAACGGCATCATGAATAACCCCGGCGACTCCAAGTACGGCATGACCACCGAGCAACTCTTCGAGGCCTTCCGCACGCTCAAGGCCAAGGGTGCCGAGGACTTTGGCATCCACGCATTCCTTGCCAGCAACACCGTCACCAACGACTATTACCCCAAGCTTGCGCGCATCCTCTTTGAGCTTGCCGTGCGCCTGGAGCGCGAGACCGGCACACACGTCGCCTTCATCAATCTATCCGGCGGCGTCGGCATCCCCTACCTGCCCGAGCAGCAGGCCAACGATATCCATGCCATCGGCGAAGGAGTGCATGCGGCCTACGACGAAATTCTGGTTCCCGCTGGCATGGGCGACGTGGCCATCTGCACCGAGATGGGCCGCTTTATGATGGGCCCCTACGGCTGCCTGGTCACCAAAGCCATCCACGAAAAGCAGATCTACAAGGACTATATCGGTGTCGACGCAAGCGCCGTCGATCTGATCCGCCCCGCCATGTATGGCGCCTACCACCACATTACGGTAATGGGTCAGCCGGGTGGCGCCGACAAGACCGCGGCGCCTGTCACAAACACGTACGACATTACGGGCAATCTGTGCGAGAACAACGACAAGTTCGCCATCGACCGCGAGCTACCGCAGATCGACATGGGTGATGTGCTCGTGATCCATGATACCGGCGCGCATGGCTACTCCATGGGCTACAACTACAACGGCCGCCTGCGCTCCGCCGAGGTGCTGCTGCGCCCCGACGGCTCGGCCGACCTTATCCGCCGCGCCGAGCGCCCGGGCGATTATTTTGCCACGCTCGACGTGCTGCCGTGCGGCCGTGAGCTGCTGGCCAAATCGCGTGCCGAAAGCGCTCGTCGTCGCGCTCAGGACGAGAGCCTGGCCGTCGCCGCCCAATGGAACAAACGCATCCAGATCGCGGAAGCGAAGGAGAAGAACATGGATATCCGCAACCTCGAGGGCTCGATCGTCGCCCTCGTCACGCCGTTTAAAAAGGACGGCAGCGTCGACTTTGACGCGCTCGAGCGCCTTATCGATTTCCACTTGCAAAATGGCACCGACGCCATCCTCACCCTGGGCACCACCGGTGAGAGTGCCACGATGACCGATGACGAAGACAACTCCGTCGTCGCCGCCGTGGTCAAGCATGTTGCAGGACGCGTCCCCGTCATCGCCGGCTCGGGCTCTAACTCCACGCAGACCATGCTCACCAAGTCACTCACTTACCAGGGCCTGGGCGCCGACGGTCTGCTGCTCATCACCCCCTACTACAACAAGTCCAACGAAGAGGGTATCTACCAGCACTTTAAGACCGTGGCCGATGCCGTGGACATCCCCTGCATCCTGTACAACATCCCCGGCCGCTGCGGCTGCGGCATCAGCGAGCGCAACGTAGAGCGCCTGGCCGCACATCCCAACATCATGGGTATTAAGGAAGCCTCGGGCAACGTCGCTTACGCGGCCAAGATCGCCCACCTGCTGTCCGACGACTTCCGCATGTACTCGGGTGAGGATGCGCTCACTGTGCCGCTCATGAGCCTGGGCGCCTCAGGCACCATCAGCGTGTGGGCCGATGTTCAGCCGCAGCTCGTGCACGATATGTGCCGCGCCTATCTGGACGGCGACGTGGAGCGCGCCAGCGATATACAGATTGCCGGCCAGCCGCTCATCAATGCCCTCTTTAGTGAGGTCAACCCCATCCCCGTCAAAGAGGCGCTCGCTCAAATGGGTATGATCGAGGCAAACTACCGCATGCCGCTGTGCCCCATGGCAGACGACACGCGCTCTGCACTTACCGATGCCCTGAAGGGAGCTGGTCTGCTTGATTAAGACCGTCATTATGGGAACGGGCCGCATGGGCTCGCTCATCCGCACTACCGCCGAAGGCATTGTCGACGCCGCCGGACAGCCCGTTTTCGACATCGTCTCCCAGATCGGTTTTGATCTGTCCGAGCTCGAGAGCGCCCCGGCAGCCGACGTCATCATCGACTTCTCGAACGTCGTGACCTTCGATGCCGTCGTCGCCTATGTCGAGCGCACGGGCGCGGCGTTGGTCTCGGGCACCACAGGCTACACCCCCGAGCAGATGGACCGTCTGCGCGAGCTGGGCCAGAACACCCGCGTTATGCACTCGGGCAATTACTCCATCGGCATCGCAGCCCTGCGTCATCTAGTGGCCCAGGCCACGCGCGAGTTGCCCGGCTTTGACTGCGAAATCGTCGAGACGCACCATAACCAAAAGGTCGACGCCCCCAGCGGTACCGCCAAGCTGCTGCTCGACGCCGTAGTCGAGGCCGAGCCCGAGACAGGCTACCACCCCGTCTACGGACGCGAGGGCATGTGCGGCGCGCGCGATCCCAAGGAGATCGGCATGCACTCGCTGCGCGGTGGCACTGTCGCCGGCGTCCACGAAGTGAGTTTCTTTGGCCAGGACGAGGAGGTCACGCTCACCCACCGCGCCACGAGCCGTCAGATCTTCGTCAACGGCGCCCTGGCCGCCGCCCAGAAGCTCGTCACCCGCGAACCCGGCTTCTATACGTTCGACCAGGTCATGTTTGCCTAACCAGGTATCAACCGAATCCACCCAAAGGAGAGATAGCAAATGAGCAACGCGGCCGAGATGAATGCCCAGGAGATTATCAACTACATCGCCACCGCGCCCAAAAAGACACCTGTCAAGCTATACGTGCGCGAGAAGCCCGGCATGAAGGTTGCCTGGGGCGACGCACATGTCTACGGCGGCCGTCGCGGCAAGACCGTCTTTGGCGACTGGGATGAGCTCAAGGCCATCCTCGATGCCAATGCCGACTCCATCGACTACTACGATGTCGAGAATGACTGCCGCAACTCTGCCGTGCCCATGCTCGACCTTAAGGGCATCAACGCCCGCATCGAGCCGGGCGCGATCATCCGTGACCGCGTCGAGATCGGCGATCGCGCCGTCATCATGATGGGCGCCATCATCAACATCGGCTCCGTCATTGGCGAAGGCTCCATGATTGATATGGGCGCCGTCCTGGGCGGCCGCGCCACCGTGGGCAAGAACTGCCACATCGGCGCCGGCACCGTGCTGGCAGGCGTTGTGGAGCCCGCCAGCGCCACGCCCGTCATCATCGAGGACGATGTCATGATCGGCGCCAACGCCGTGGTCCTGGAGGGCGTGCACGTAGGCAAGGGCGCTGTCGTTGCCGCCGGCGCCGTGTGCGTCGAGGATGTCCCCGCCGGCGCCGTCGTGGCCGGTGTCCCCGCCCGCGTCATCAAGATGCGCGACGAGAAGACCGACAGCAAGACCGGTCTCGAGGAAGGCCTGCGCCAGCTGTAGGGTTACGCGGTTTTCACCAAACCGCGTAACTAGTCGACGCTGCAAACGCCCCAGAGCGGCAATCTGACGTTCAATCGTCGGGCATGACCAAAAGGTCAATGCCCTCCTC
>CABRFG010000010.1 GCA_902470095.1 uncultured Collinsella sp. | reverse complement strand
AAGTTGTACAGATCTTGCTCGTTGGTGGTGGCGACAGGGTAGATGGTCTTGTCGGGGTAGGTCATGGCGTTGAGGAACGTCTGCATGGAGCTCTTGATTAAGTCGACAAACGGCTCCTTGACGGGAAACTTGGCCGATCCGCACAGCACCGAGTGCTCAAGAATATGGAACACGCCGGTGGAGTCGGCCGGCGGCGTCTTAAAGCCAATGGCAAAGGCTTTGTTTTCGTCGTCGCACGCCAGGTACAGTAGGCGAGCGCCCGAGGCGGTGTGGCGCAGCACGTAGGCGTCCGAGTCGAGCTCGGGCACAGTCTCGCAGCGCTCGACGGCAAAGCCGTGGCAGGTGGTGCCAGGCACCAGCAGAGCGGCGGCAGCGGCGCGCGGGTCGGTTGAGATGGTGGGCATATGCAGTCTCCTTTGACGCCCCAGCGGGGGCGAATCGAGTCGAATCCTCGAGAGTATACCCATATGGGGCCCTCGACCAATCTGCCGAATGAGCGTGGATTTTCGGACGAAATCGGCCGCCAAACGCTCAAAAACCGTCCAATAATCCACCCTCATGCATTGCTCACGTATCTCTCATCTCTCACTCATCTCTAATACGAGAGACAACAGAAAGATGAGAGATAAATATGAGAGATAACTGAGCAGCAACGAGACAGGCAATCATAGTATTATCTCAATACCGATTGTTCTACCAGCAAAAACATGTTTATATGAAACAGATGGCAGACATCTTATCTTTTATCTCTCACTCATCTCTAATATGAGAGATAACAGATAGATGAGAGATAATTACGAGAGATAACTGAGAGACGAAGGAAATCCATTCGCGGCATTCTTCGCAGAACCGAGCGAAAGGACGTGCAGATGAACGAAAACGAACTGACCGGTCTGCTCGAGTCTTTAAGGCGCATGGGCTCGGACGATCTTAACGTCGAGGTCAAGGAGAGCGCCACAACGCTTTCCCGCGACGTATGGGAAACGGTCAGCGCTTTCGCAAACACCGCCGGCGGCATCATCGTACTCGGAGTGAGCGAGCGCGCGGGTTTTGTCCCAGTTGCAAACTTTGAGACCGAGAAAGTGCTCAACCAATTCGTGGCGGGCATGGGCGATGCCGGCGGTCGCGGAAAGCTGGCCAATCCGCCCAAATACACCATTGAGCGCGTGGAGCTCCAGGGCACCGTGGTTCTGGTCATCACGATTGAGGAGCTCGAGCCGTCGAGCAAGCCTTGTTATGTCATAGAGCGGGGCGCTCAAGGTGGCAGCTACAAACGCATCGATGACAAAGATGTCCCGCTTTCGTCGACCGAGGTGCTCGCATTGGCGTCATACGGTCGAGCGACTCCGAGCGATCGCGACGCGGTGGCGGGCGCGGGCGCGGACGATCTCGACGAGATGCTGGTCGACCGTACGATAGATCGGGCTTTCTCGTTGACGCCCCGGGCAATGCGCGGCGCGCCGGACAAACAAACGAAGCTGGAGCGCCTAAATTTCCTTGATTCCCAGGGCAATGTCACCAAGGCTGGACTCCTAGTTGCGGGCACCTACCCTCAGCAGTTTTATCCCAAGCTCTTTATCGACATGGCTGTCTATGCGGGGACCCGGAAAGGCACGGCGGGGTCGCTGAGGTTCATGGACCGCACAATCTGTGAGGGAACGTTGGGCGAGATGATCTCGGATGCTGTCGCGGCCGTCGCCAAGAATTTGCGGCGAACCTCGACCGTCCAAGGCGTCTCGCGTGTCGACTCGCTGGAGATTCCCGAGGAGGTTCTGCGCGAGGCAATCGCCAACGCCGCAATCCATCGAGAATACGGGGATCGGTTCTGTGGACAATCGATTACCGTCGACGTCTTTGACGATCGTGTCGAGGTGACGAATCCTGGCGGCCTTTACGGGGGAAAGACTCGCGAGAACTTGTTTGACGGCAGCTCCCGATGCCGTAACGCGACGCTCGTGAAACTCATGTCGATTGTCCCGCTGCCGGATGGCGCAGGTTCGCCGGCTGAGGGCAATGGCTCGGGCATCCCGATGATGATCGATGCCATGCGCGCGCATGGTCTGGCCGAGCCCCTGTTCTGCCCGGGGTTCGATCGGTTCAAGGTCGTACTTTACCGTTCAAAGATCGAGCCGGTCGATCATGGCGGGGGCTTAATTGTGACGGCACTCAAACACTACGGCGAGCTGGGGACGCGTGAGCTGGCAGAACGCACGGGGCTTACAATTTCCCAGGTTAGGTCGCGCGTCAACGCGCTCATTGCTCAAGGCGAGCTTGAGCCCACGGCGCCGGCGACGAGCCGCAACCGCAAGTATCGACTGTCAGAGCGCGTGGAATAAATGCGTTAGTGGACGAGGCGACCCAATAATCGACCCTCAATTGGCGCCCACTAAGGTAAAGCGGTTGTTGCTCAGTCGACGGTGATGCTGAAGACTCGGCTTACGCCGGCATGGCCCCGAACCCGTCCATCAGGAACAGCCTAAGAACCAGCTTGATGACATTTCCCGGTTTGACTTCAGCCGCGCCAAAGACGCTGCGCTCGGCGAGCTCGCTGCAGTATGCATAGATGTCGCGGATAAGGTCCGCGCCCGAAAGCGTAAACATGTAGCCTGCGTTCGAAAGCGCATTGGGTGCGGCGGGCAACTTGGCCATGCGGCAAAAGGTCAACAGGTCGGGTGCCATAGCGTCCTGGTAGCCAAGGTGGCTGCCGTCTTCTTGTGCGGCGAGTTCCAGTTGGCGTACTCGATCCAGCGCCGCTGCCAGCACAAAGCTCGGTGTAGGCGCATTGACGTCCTGAGTGGTCGCCACGAGCCTGCCCGCCGCCTGCGTGACAAGCCAAGCGACCTCGCGCTGGCAGCGCACGGCCTTGCGCGTAACCGGCTTGATGGACGAAGAAGAAACGCTCCCCTTAGGCGGATTCGAAGCAGCCATAAGATCCTCCCATGAACAATCCGGTCCAACAAGCCCGGATGAAACACGTGCTACATCAGTATACAGGGGAGTGGGGTAGCGGGGTACGAGCGCGCCAGCGGCAAACCGAGAGCATCAACGATGTGCCGATCGCGGAATGAGATCTCGTAATAATTGACTCTCGGTCATATTATTGAGGGGCATGACTCGCGTTCGTATGGTTGTAGGTGCTGGCGATGAACGACATTGACCTTGCTGTTCCGTTGATGGATGGACCAAGCTATGACCGTGCCTGCAGTCTCGTGCCTTCTGAATACGTTGAGGCATGGGAGTGGTTTCTGGGTGAGGAGCAGCGCGGCGGCGTTTGGACCAGCCTTCCGCACCACACCAAGGAAGATAGCCCTCAGTATCAGTATCGTTTGAGAATTGGCTCGGACTTCTTTCCCGTAACGCGGGATTCAGGGATCTTCTGGCCGGGCCAGGATCGGGTGAAGCAAGATCCCAATAAGATCTTTGCGCTCTCGGTCCATAACTCTAAAAAGAGCTTCTACACCGATGTGCCTCCGCTCTATTTGGACGATGGTACGTGGGTCATTAAGTACTCGGTTCAAGCGCCGGGTACCGTTGGTTTTCGAGACCAGAATTACAACCGTAAAATGCTCAACTGCATGGAATGCGGCGTTCCAGTCGGAGTCATATTTGCAACCGAGGTGGGCTATAAGGTGCTCGGCCTTGCGTTTGTTGAGCGGTTCGAGCCCGAAAACGGATGGTTTGTTCTGCACGGTCCTGTTCATAAAGGCGGGCCGGACCCTCGTTTTGCGCCCGACATGAGTTATCTGAAGCGCATGCCCGTCGATATTGAGTTTGCCGGACAGGGTGCGACCGACGACGAAAAGGTCCGCTATGCGTTAAGGCGCGAGCGATTGGGGCAACAATGGTTCCGCAAGCAGCTCGTTGCCGCCTATGACGGCCGTTGCGCGGTGTCGGACTGTGGCGTCAGCGAAGCTCTGGAGGCTGCGCATATCGAGAATTACTCGGGACCCAAATCGCAGGTTGCCAGCAACGGCATTCTGCTTCGGCGCGACCTTCATTCCCTATTTGATGCTCACCTGATTTCGTTTGAGCCTGTTTGCGGCGAATATCGGCTGTGCGGATCGTACCTGCTGGATAAGACCGACTACGCTTCCTTTGCGGGTGCGACGCTAAGGCAGCCGAATGAGCGTCAGTGGCGACCCAATACGGTGTTTCTTGAGGCCCATCGCATTGAGTTCGATCGCTCGGAAAAGAAGCGTGAAAAGGCGGGGCTTCTGCCGTATTAGCGTATTTGGTTTTGGCATTCTTTGACGATCGTGTTGTTTGATCGGATCGCGTGGCGATGCAATCTCGCGCACGCCCGCCGGTGCATGCTCTTTCTGATTTGTATAGCGAGAGGGGAGCGTGTATGAGCTGGCGAGGCGATATTGCAATGGGGAAGTACGGAAAACTGCCGTGTGCCCTTATAGACAACAATATGTTTCCGAGCGTAGAGGTTGATTGCGGGTCGTTTGTCGTCGCCTGTCCTTGCTGCGGCTCGCAAATACCGTGTCTCGACATTCGGTTCATCGATGCGCGCGACAGGCTCAGCGACGAAGTGAGAAAACGGACAGGCGTTCATATGCCGGTGTATCCGGAGAAATGCCCTGTTTGTGGCCTCGATATCGTGTACGACGCCGGCGACGAGGGATAGGTGATGCGGAGGAGCTGACTGTGAAGGCCTCTTCGTCTCTACAAATAAATCCCCTCACCGAGCTGCTTGTGGAACTCGGCGTGATGGTCGCGTGCCCAGGTAAAGAGCGCCTGGTCAAAGTCGGTGCGCGTGGTCGGGACGCCAAAGACGCCGGCAACTTCGACGCGCACAAACTCCAGTGCCGGCAGCTTGTTGATGGCAGTGAGGGCAAACGGGGACGAGGGCTCCTCGAACAGATAGCGACTGCCTTGCAGCGCGTCGCAACTGGTGCACGTGTTGCCGAGCGACGGGGCTTTGGAGGCTCGCGCGCCTACGGGCTTGTAGCCGCAGCGCTTATGAAGGTAGTCGCGGATTTCGCCCGGCACGCAGCCAAGAGCGGGCACGATGGCGAGTGCGTTGGCGTTGGCCGTGTCGATGGCAATGTGCCCGGCTTCGTTGGGCGCGTGCGCGATGGTGATGCTCTCGTCGTTATCGGTTCGATAGGGAATGCCGAAGGCCGCGACCGAGGTCTCTTTGTGACACTTCCAGCACTCGCGCTCGCCCAGTACTAGATATATATACGGCGCTGAGGGGTCGAATCGGTCAACACCGGGCAGCCACTCGGCAAAGGGCTCGGGGTTGACGCCGCTGGGTACATACCAGATCTTCTTGGTCCGGTCCCATTTGGCGCCCAACGCCTTGGCTTCTTCTTTGTGCGAAAAGGGAACGTCGAGCTCGGTGCGCATGGTGGCTCCTTGGTGCTGCAGGTGTAAGTGGCTCAAGGATACCGCAGGGTGTGGACGTTGTGGCGTTTTGCCGAGAAGCTGCGGCTCGGATGGGTTCGAGACGCGTTGGTCTCGGCCTCGGTGGCTATTGAGCGGTTGGAGCAGCTTGCGGCGCAGTTTTGTGCCTGGCTATTGTTGATGTTGGGGTATTGAATTTGTTTGGCAGCCATTCGTCAGGTGAATTGATGTTACGTTGCGATGACGGTTGGAGTTGCCAGCGGATTTGGCGACATAAAACAAAACAGCTCAGAGACATAGCCTCTGAGCTGTGAACATTTGGTGGGCGTTAGAAGATTTGAACTTCTGACCTCTTCCGTGTCAGGGAAGCGCTCTCCCCCTGAGCTAAACGCCCGATCAAGGGTGCGCAAGCGCGCAAGGGATAATATAACGGAGCCTGAACTCGGTGGCAAGAACATTTTTAAAAATCGCTTACATTGTGGAATTCGGGGGCTTTGTCATATCCATTTCAAAAGAGCCTGCTGCCGCGATTTGGCTGTCGCATAATGCAAAGCCATTGCGGTATCGAGCTATGGAAAGACACCTGCGGAATTGTCCTACCGATAAGCGGACAAGCCTCCAGCTGGTGCCTTCGCCGTGGTAAGGTAAGCCGAATTGCTTCCAGACTGTTTCGGGGGAGTGGAATGAGCAAAGAGTGTGTCGAGCAGGTCGAAGGCGCAGGGGCTTCGGTGCCGATGACCGATATATCGAACATTGATGTGCCCGAGGGCACCGACGAGCTCAGCCGCAACACCCGTCGCGCCTGGCGCGAGC
Organism: uncultured Collinsella sp.; assembly: GCA_902470095.1. Lineage (GTDB taxonomy): Bacteria > Actinomycetota > Coriobacteriia > Coriobacteriales > Coriobacteriaceae > Collinsella. The sequence goes on along the minus strand of CABRFG010000010.1, from coordinate 32,668 downwards.
GCCTTAACGATGCGTCGTCGCGCAAGATGATCACGGGCGTCTTGGCTACGCTGGTGGGCGGTTCGTTTTGGGGCTTCTCGGGCACCAGCGCGAGCTTTCTGTTCGATACCTACCACGTCGACACCTTGTGGCTTATGAGCGTGCGTCAGATTCTCGCCGGTCTACTCTTTATGGCCGTGGTTGTTACGCGCGACCGCGAGCGCCTGGTCAAGCTCTGGACCACACCCGCCGATTGCAAGCAGCTGCTGCTCTTTACCGCTTTTGGCCTGCTGTTCAACCAGTTTTGCTATCTTTCGGCCGTGCGCCTGACGAACGCCGGAACCGCGACGGTGCTCCAGTGCCTGCAGCTCGTTATCATCATGGGCTACGCCTGCGTGACCGATCGCCGCATGCCGCGCACTCGCGAAGTCATCGGCATTGGCCTGGCTCTGGGTGGAACCTTTTTAATCGCCACCGGCGGCGACCCCACCAGCCTGAATATCTCGCCGCTTGGCCTGGCAGCAGGTCTTATGTGCGCGGTCAGCGCCGCGTGTATGGCGGTGATTCCCGCCAAGATCCTGCCCGAATACGGCAGCCCCATCGTCACGGGCTCGGCAATGCTCACGGCGGGCGTGGTCTCGTGCGTCTTCGTGCAGCCTTGGGCACATATGCCGGCGCTCGACGCCGCCGGTATCGAGGCGCTCGCGGTGTTCGTGGTTATCGGCTCGTTTTTTGCTTACATGCTCTATATGCAGGGCGTTAAGGACATCGGCTCGGTGCGTGCGAGCCTCATTGGAACTGTGGAGCCGGTTTCGGCGACCATCACCAGCGCCGTTATGCTGGGCACGGTGTTTTTGCCGACCGACCTTATCGGCTTTGCCATGATCGTCGTGATGATGTTCCTCACGGTGTAGCTGGCGCCTCCGCCAAGACAGAAAAGGTGTTGTGCCGCATTTTCGCCAATTGATGTCCGTGTCTGGAGTTTAGCTGTCGATGCTCAAAATGCCATAAACTAGTAGCGTTATGGACTTTTTCATTGCGACTCAATTGCGAGGATTTCTTTATGGCTGGTAATCACTTTAAGGGCAGCGATAGCGGCCGTCCTGCAGTTCCGCCGCGTCCGAACGGGGCTGGTAAGGCCGGCACGCCGGGCGGCGCTGGACAGGGCGGTTCCGGTAAGCGCGTGTCCCCGGGCGAGACGGCGATGTTTACCGCTCTGTACGAGCAGTCTCAAAAGGCAAAAAAGACCGGCCGTGCAAGAGGGAATGTCTTTGCGGGCGGTGCAACCTCCACGTCGCAGCCGAGCGGGGCTCCTTCGGTACCTGCGAACAACGCAGGTGCTGCCAACGCCGCGAATACCGCCGGCAACGTTAATGCCGGCAAGGCCGCCAACAATACTCCCTCTTCCGGTGGCGCGGGGCTTACAGGTAACCTTGGCACGATTTACACCGGCGCCTCCGAGACTGGCACGTTCGCCCGCCTGGATGATAGCGGTGCCGAGTTTGCGGGCTCGGGTTCCAAGGAAGATTATTACGATTTTGGCTTGAACTACGGTAGCGACGCTTCGTCGAGTTCGACCTCTGACGGTCTGGTCCGTCATCGCCATCGCAAGGGCGAGCGCAAAAAGCGTCACACTGGCGCCATTATTGCCGCTGTGGTCGTGGTGCTTCTCGTTGCGCTTGGCGCAAGCGGCTTTATGCTGCTTAACTCGGCAAAGACCGTAAAGAGCGAAGCGAAGGAGGCTGTCGAGATTGTCGGTGGCCTTAAGGACAAGGTCACGTCGGGCGATTTTTCGACGCTGCCTGACGACGCGAAGAAGATCGATGAGCTCTGCGACAGCATGAAGGCAGAGACTTCGAGCCCGCTGTGGACGGCGGCTTCGTTTATCCCGGTGTATGGCAGTGACATCAACGCAGCCCGCACCATGATTGATGCCCTGTCCGATGTCTCGAGCAACGCGCTGGTTCCCATGGCCGACAACCTTTCGCAGGCCACGCCCGGCAAGCTGTTCCAGGACGGCATGATTAACGTGTCCGCGCTGCAGGCGGTCGCCGATTCGCTTTCCAGCAGCTCGAAGGTGTTCAAGAGCGCCAACGAGAAGGTCCAGGGCATTGGCGATACTCATATTTCCCAGGTGACCGAGCTGGTCGATAAGGCCAAGGACGGCTTTGCCACCCTCAACGGTGCGGTTGACGCGGCGGAGAAGGTCGCCCCCGTCCTTCCCCAGATGCTCGGCGCCAACGGCCAGACGCGCAACTACCTTATGTACGCCATGAACAACGTCGAGATTCGTGCTTGCGGCGGCTTTGGCGGTTCGCAGGGCCTGATTTCGGTCACTGACGGCCAGATGTCGATTGGCGAGTTTGTTCCCCGCATTGGACTCAGCGAGGATGAGGCAGTCGAGAGCGTCGACGAAGAGGATGAGGCGCTGTTCGGCAACCACAGTAACCTGTACAACTCGGGCAATACCTATTCGCCTGATTGGCCCCGCAACTCGCAGCGTGTCGCAGCCCTGTGGAAATCTCAATATGGCCAGGACGTTGACGGCGTCGTGGGTATCGACCCGGTGTTCCTGCAGTATCTGCTGGGCCTGGTCGGTAACGTGTCGCTGCCCGACGGAACGGTTGTCGACGGTACCAACGCTGCAAAGGTCCTCATGCACGATGTGTACTGGAACTATCCGGTCGAGGAGTCGGACGGCATCTTTGCATCCGTCGCCAGCGCTGCCTTCGACAAGATTCTCGGTGGCATCGGTGACGTTGACGTTACAAAGCTTGTCGGTGCATTCGAGCGCGGTGCCGAAGAGGGCCGTCTGATTGCTTGGATGAGAAACGATGATGAGCAGAATGCCATCAAAGAGACGGGCATTGACGCTTCGCTGCCCGATCCGGATGATCCGAGTGCCGATCCCGTTGCCGGCGTTTACTTTAACAACCTGAGCTTCTCCAAGCTCGACTGGTATCTGAACGCCGACACGCAGATTGGCCAGGGCGTGAAGAACGGCGACGGCACGTGCTCCTATCGCATCACCGTTACCCTGACGAACATCATGACGCAGGAGGAGGCTGGCAAGCTGCCCGACTACGTTGCGGCGAGCGCACCCGATGCCGCGCGTGACGACGAGCGTCTGAATGTCTCGTTGTTTGCCCCGACGGGCGGCAACATTACTGATCTGACCGTCGAGGGCACCCAGTTTGGTCTTGGCGCCGCTACGTGGCATGGAATCCCCTTCTATTCGGGCACCGTTGACCTGCATGCTGGCGAGACGACGACGATCACGTATACGCTGACCACGTCGGCCGAGGCGGGGGACAAGCCGCTTACGCTGCGTCAGACTCCCACATGCCAGGCGGCTCGCGACAGCGCGTCGGCGTAGGGTTTTTCTGGTAGCGCAGATAATCGAGTACCATTTTGGGGCGGACAGGCAATCTGTCCGCCCCTATTTTGTAAGGAGAGCGCATGAAGTACTTTGGCACCGACGGTTTTCGCGGTGAGGCCAACGTTGGGCTGACGGTAGAGCACGCTTATAAGATTGGCCGTTTTGTGGGCTGGTATTACGGCGCCAACCGCGAGCGCAAGGCGCGCGTCATCGTGGGCAAGGACACACGTCGCTCGAGTTATATGTTCGAGGCGGCGCTGGTGAGCGGCCTGGTCGCGAGCGGTGCGGACGCCTATATGCTGCACGTGATCCCCACGCCGGGCGTAGCGCATCAGACCGTGGAAGGCTGCTTCGATTGCGGCATCATGATCAGCGCGAGCCACAACCCGTTTTGCGATAACGGCATTAAGCTCGTCAACAGCGACGGCTTTAAGATGGACGAGGACGTACTGGAGCTCATCGAGGACTATATCGATGGCAAGAGCGAGGTGCCGCTGGCCACGGGTAACCACATCGGCGCCACGGTGGACTACATGCAGGGTCGCAACCGCTACATTGCTTCGCTCATTGCAAGTGCGAACTTTTCGCTGCAGGGCGTCAAGATCGGTATCGACTGCGCCAACGGCTCGGCTTCCTCGGTGGCCATGCCGGTGTTTGACGCGCTCGGTGCCGACGTGCGCGTGATCAACGCCGCGCCCGACGGCTTTAACATCAATGTCGACTGCGGCTCCACGCATATGGAGCGCCTGCAGCGCCACGTGGTGGAGCAGGGTCTGGACGTGGGCTTTGCCTACGACGGCGATGCCGACCGCTGCCTGGCCGTGGACGAGCGCGGCCGCGTGGTCGACGGCGACCAGATCCTGTACGTGTGCGGCGTGTACCTGAACAAGCACGGGCGTCTCTCGGGCGGTACCGTGGTGCCGACGATCGCCAGCAACTTTGGTCTGCTCAAGTCGCTGGAGCTTGCCGGACTGAGCGCCGTGACCAGCGGCGTGGGCGACCGTCACGTGTATGCCAAGATGCGCGAGGGCGGCTACAGCCTGGGCGGCGAGCAGACGGGCCATACGATCTTTGGCGATATCGAGCGCACGGGCGACGGCATTATGACCTCGCTGCGTGTGATGGAAGTGATTCGTGCCGAGCGCGAGACGCTCTCGCAGCTCACGGCTCCGTGCAAGCTGCTGCCGCAGGCGCAGGTGGCCGTGCGCGTGGCGGACAAGGACGCCGCGCTCGAGAACATGGGCGTGCAGAACGCCATCGCCGAGGCCGAGGCTGCGCTGGCAGGCGAGGGCCGCGTGCTCGTGCGCAAGAGCGGAACCGAGTCGGTTATCCGCGTGCTGGCCGAGGCGCCCGACCAAGCATCCGCCGATGCCGCCATGAAGCGCATCGCCAACGCGCTCGAGGCTTTATAGCTACGCGGTTTTACCAAACCGCGTAGCTGCTCGACGCTGCAAACGGCTCCAAGCGGCAATCTGACGTTCAATTTCAAGGGCGCGACCAGAAGGTCAGCGCCCTTTCATTTCACGTCACCTTGCTCGCTTGGGGCCGTTTTCGCTGACGTTGCCAAGACATTAGCGTCAACGAACTAGTCATTGGGTACCTAGTTATTGGGTGAAAAAAGGGGACGCTGCGGATTGGTTCCGCGGCGTCCCCTTTGCGTTGGCGTGTCGGTTATGCCTTACAGCTCGTAGAGCGTGGTGAACTTGTCCTGCAGGTAGCTGCAGTAGTAGCGGGCATCGAACGCCATGCCGCACGCGCCCTTGATGAGCTCCGGCGCGTCCTTGGCGCGGCCCCACTGCCAAATGTGCTCGCCCAGCCAGGCCCGGACGGGCGCCAGATCGCCGCTCGCGCAGGCACCGGTAAGGTCGATGCCGTCGCGGCACATGGCCGGCACGAACATGGCGTCGTAGGCGCTGCCCAGCGCATAGGTGGGGAAGTAACCAAACGAGCCACCGCTCCAGTGTGTATCCTGCAGGCAGCCGCGCGTGTCGTCGGGAACGGGAATGCCCAGGTACTCGTTCATAAAGCGATTCCAAAGTGCGGGGATGTCCTTGGCCGTGGCCTCGCCGGCAAACAGCATGCGCTCAATCTCGTAGCGCACCATAACGTGCAGCGGATAGGTGAGCTCGTCGGCCTCGGTGCGGATCAGCGAAGGCTGCGCGATGTTCACGGCGTGGTAGAGCGTGTCCTCGTCGACGTCGCCGTAGACCTCGGGTGCGTGGCGGCGCAGTACCTCGAGCAGCGGTCCCATAAAGGCGCGGCTGCGACCCACGGTGTTCTCAAAGAAGCGGCTCTGGCTCTCGTGGATGCCCATGGAGGTGCCACCTTCCAGGCACGTGCGCGCATAGGCGGGATTGACGCCCAGCTCGTACATGGCGTGACCTGCCTCGTGGATGATGCTGAAGACGTTGGAGATACAGTCGTTCTCGTAGATGTGCGTCGCGATGCGCGCATCGCCCACGGCAAAGCCCTCGCTAAACGGATGCTCGGTAAAGGCAAGCGTGGTGTTGTCCAGGTTCAGGCCGACGAGCTTCATCAGGTCGAAGCTCATGGCGCGCTGGGCGGCCTCGGGCACGCGGGCGTGCAAAAAGTCGGCATCGGGCTGCTGGCCGCGCTCGCCGATGGCGTGCACGAGCGGCACGACCGTCGCCTTGACCTCATCGCAAAACGCATCGAAGCTCTTGGCGGAAAGGCCACGCTCGTACTGGTCGAGCCAAACGTCGTATGGGTCGCGCTTGGGGTCCATGAGCTCGGCCTGATGCTTAAGTTGGGCGACGATTCTATCCACATAGGGCTCAAAGCTCGCCCAGTCATTGGCCGTCTTGGCCTTGTGCCACACGGCGTCGGCCTCGCAGGTGAGCCTGGTCCAGGCCTCGGCCTCCTCGGTAGGAATAACGCTTGCCTCGTGCTGGTCGCGGCCGAGCACGCGAATCTCGTCGAGCAGCTGCGGGTCGTCTACGTGTCCGCCTGCAACCGTCTCGCGCGCTAACGAGCGTACGAGCTCAACGGACTTCTCGCTGGTCAGTAGCTTGTGATGTTCGCCGGCAAGTGTGCCCATGGCGTCGGCACGGGCGGTAGCGCCGTTGGCGGGAGCAATCGTCGCACCGTCAAACTCGGCAATCTTGAGCAAGTACTCGCGAGTCCACAGCTTGCCCTCGAGTTTGCGGAACTTTTTGACGGCCTTGTCGACTTTGGCGGCCTTGACGCTCTTGGCAGCCTTTGCCACGGCGGCCTTGGCCTTCTTATCGAGTTTCTTTCCCATACCGCATCCTTAATCTCGCAGGCCGAGCGCCGCAGGCGGGTGCACGGCCAGTTTGCACAGCTACCTGCCTTGTACCCAGCGCGAACAAAACGGAACGCGGCGATGTGCTCGCGAAATGTGTTATCCTATAGCCCAATGCGTTGACGGAGAGGGTTTTGCCCGCCGTGTCGCCGGCAAGAGAGGGAAGGTCATGGGCTGCAAGCCTTCCTGCGGTGGCAAGGGCCAAGCGTTCACTCCCGAGCAGCGACCTCAACGGGCGCGCGGCCAGTGGCAGCAAAGCCTTAGTAGGGAAGCCGTGAGCCTCGCGACAAGGGGCAAAGAGTGGGCGCGGCGGGCCAGACATCCGCCGGGTCAAACAAGGTGGTACCGCGGAATTCAACCGTCCTTGGGCAATGCACATGCCCGAGGACGGTTTTTTTGTTACCGAACCGGGCCGCGTTTTCGCAACGTCAGACGGCGGCAGCCGCCTCGGCAAGCAGGGAGCGCGAGAGACGAAAGGGAAGACATGAGTCTGATTGATGATCTGGTCAAACTCGAGGAAGAGGCCAAGGAGCTCGTCGCAGGCGCCGACGACGCCGCAAAGCTCGAGGCCGCACGCGTTGAGCTGCTCGGCCGCAAGGGTCGCATCACCGGCCTGATGCGCATGATGGGCAAGCTCGCCCCCGAGGATCGTCCCATGATGGGCAAGCGCGCCAACGAGATGCGCCAGCTGATCGAGGGCATGCTCGACGAGCGCACCACCGAGATGAAGGCCGCCGCCCTCAAGCACGCACTCGAGCACGAGGCCGTCGACATCACGCTGCCGGGCATCCGTCCGCAAATCGGTCACCAGCACCTGATCAAGCAGATCATCGAGGAGGCCGAGGACATCTTCTGCGGCATCGGCTACACCGTCGAGTCCGGCCCCATGGTCGACACCTCCTACTACAACTTCACCGCGCTCAACGCCCCCATGGATCACCCGAGCCGCTCGGCCCGCGATACCTTCTACGTGGTCGACAACAACCCCGGCAGCGTCGCGCACCCCGAGGCTCACGCCCACGGCGAGTCCGATGTGCTGCTGCGCACCCAGACCTCGGGCGTGCAGATCCACACCATGGAGTCGCAGAAGCCGCCCATCTACATGATCTGCCCGGGTACCGTCTATCGTCCCGACACGGCCGATGCCTGCCACCTGCCGCAGTTCAACCAGATCGAGGGCCTGGTCGTCGACGAGGGCATCACCTTTGGCGACCTCAAGGGCACGCTCGACTACTTTGTTAAGTGCATGTTTGGCGAGGACCGCAAGACGCGTTACCGCCCGCACTTCTTCCCCTTCACCGAGCCGAGCTGCGAGGTGGACGTGAGCTGCCATGTGTGCGGCGGCAAGGGCTGCAACTTCTGCAAGCACAGCGGCTGGATTGAGATCCTGGGCTGCGGCATGGTCGACCCCAACGTCCTTATCAACTGCGGCATCGACCCCGAGAAGTACACCGGCTTCGCCTTTGGCATTGGCGCCGAGCGCGTCGCGGCCCTGCGCTACGACCTGCCCGACCTGCGCACGTTGATGACGGGCGACATGAGGTTCTTGAACCAGTTCTAGAACGCTTTCTTCTTAGTTGCAGTTTCCGGCTCAAAGCCGCATTTATGAAAGGAGACCAGTTAGATGCGCGTTTCTTACGACTGGCTCAAGACCATGATCGATATTCCGGAGGATCCCAAGACCCTTTCGGACGAATATATCCGTACCGGCACCGAGGTCGAGGCGATCGACACCGTGGGCGAGTCCTTCGACCACGTGGTGACCGCCAAGGTGCTCACCAAGATCCCGCACCCCGATAGCGACCACATGTATGTGTGCTCGGTCGATGTGGGCGACAAGAATCTCGACGCCGACGGCAACCCCGCCCCGCTGCAGATCGTCTGCGGCGCGCAGAACTTCGAGGCCGGCGACCACATCGTCACGGCCATGATCGGTGCTGTGCTTCCCGGCGACGTTAAGATCAAGAAGAGCAAGCTTCGCGGCGTCGTGTCCATGGGCATGAACTGCTCCGCGCGCGAGCTCGGCCTGGGTGGCGACCACTCCGGCATCATGATCCTGCCCGAGGATACGCCCTGCGGCATGCCGTTTGCCGAGTACGTGGGCTCGAGCGACACCGTGCTTGACTGTGAGATCACGCCCAACCGTCCCGACTGCCTGTCCATGATCGGCATGGCCCGCGAGACCGGCGCCATCTTCGACCGCGATTTCCACGTTGAGCTGCCCGCCATCAAGGTCGAGACCGGCCGCGCGACCGACGACGAGCTTTCCGTCGAGATCGCCGACGAGGGCCTGTGCGATCGCTACGTCGCCCGCATCGTGCGCAACGTCAAGGTCGGCCCGTCGCCAGACTGGATGGTCAAGCGCCTCAACGCCCTGGGCGTGCGCCCGCACAACAACATCGTCGACATCACCAACTACGTGATGATGCTCACCGGTCAGCCGCTGCACGCCTTTGACCTGGACACCTTTGCCGAACGCGATGGCCACCGTCGTGTGGTGGTTCGTGCCGCCCAGCAGGACGAGAAGTTCACGACGCTCGACGGCGAGGAGCGCGTGCTCGACGCCGGCATGGGCCTCATCACCGACGGCGAGCGCCCCGTGGCGTTGGCCGGCGTTATGGGTGGCATGGATTCCGAGATCGAGGACGATACCGTTGACGTGATGGTCGAGAGTGCCTGCTTCAACGCCGGCCGCACCTCGCACACCAGCCGCGACCTTTCGCTGATCTCCGACGCCTCCATCCGCTTTGAGCGCCAGGTCGACGAGACCGGCTGCGTGGACGTCGCCAATGTGACGTGCGCGCTCATCGAGGAGATCGCCGGCGGCGAGGTTGCTCCCGGCTATGTCGACGTTTTCCCCGCGCCCAAGACCATCGACAGCATTAAGCTGCGCCTGGCCCGCGTGCACGCCATCTGCGGTGCCGACATCGAGCCCGACTTTATCGAGCGCTCGCTCACCCGCCTGGGCTGCACCGTCGAGCGCGACGGCGAGGACTTTATGGTCACGCCGCCGAGCTTCCGTCCCGACCTGCCGCGTGAGATCGACCTGATCGAGGAGGTCCTGCGCCTGTGGGGCATGGGTCGCGTCACGGCGACCATTCCGGCTGCCAAGAACCACATCGGCGGTCTGACGCGCGAGCAGAAGCTTACCCGCAAGGTTGGCGAGATCCTGCGCGCCTGTGGCCTCAACGAGACCACGACCTTTGGCTTTGCCGCCCCGGGCGACCTGGAGAAGATTGGCATGTCCACCGAGGGCCGCGGCTGCCCCGTGGTGCTCATGAACCCGCTGGTAGCCGAGCAGACCGAGATGCGTCGTTCGCTGCTGCCGGGCCTGCTGCAGTCCGTGGCCTACAACGAGGCGCACGGTACGCCCAACGTACACCTGTACGAGGTCGGCAGCCTGTTCCACGGTCGCGAGAATGCCAGCCTGCCCAAGGAGACCAAGTCCGTGGCGGGTGTGCTCTCGGGCCAGTGGGGCGAGCGGTCCTGGAACATGAAGTACCGCAAGCTGCGTTTCTTCTTTGGCAAGGGCATCGTTGAGGAGCTGCTTGCCCAGCTGCGCATCGAGAAGGTTCGCTTCCGTCCCGTCGAGGGCGAGAGCTATGCCTTCCTGCAGCCGGGTCGTGCTGCCGAGGTGCTCTCGGGCGGTACCGTGCTGGGCTGGGTTGGCGAGATCCACCCCGAGGCGCGCGAGGCGATGGGCATCGACGAGGTCGTCGTTGCCTTTGAGCTCGATCTAGACAAGCTGATCAAGGGCGCCCGCAACCAGGAGAACTACCGCGAGTTCTCGCAGTACCCGGCTGTTGAGCACGACCTTGCTATCGTGGTCGACAACACTGTGACCTGCGAGGACCTTGAGCGCCGTATTACGAGTGCCGGCGGCAAGCTGCTCGAGGGCGTGCGTCTGTTCGACGTCTACCGCGATCCGGTCCGCATCGGCAAGGGCAAGAAATCCATGGCCTTTGCGCTTACGTATCGCTCCGACGACCACACGCTCACCAGCGAAGAGGTCGAGAAGGCGCACCAGAAGATCGTCACCAAGGTGTGCAAGGGCGTAAACGGCGAGGTCCGCGGCTAGGTTCTGCGCTGAGGTATGGGTTGGTGGCGACTGCTGCCGAATCCTACAAGACCGTTATGCTCGGTATAAGGCACTGCTGAGCCTGCATATATGACACGCGCATTACATAACGGCGTGCTGCTTTGTCGGCAGTGCGCCGTTTTGCTATGATAGCCCGCGGCGTGTTACGAATCTGACAATACGTAACACTGGCAAGGTGATTCAAGCGGCGTTGCAATTCCGTGCGCCGATAACCGGGAGGCGTACATGCACATTCCAGATAATTATCTGTCCCCGCAGACCGATGCCGTCATGGCGGTGGCGATGGTGCCCGTTTGGGTCCACTGCATCAAGAAGGTGCGCGCCACGCTCGATCGCGAGCATATGGCTTTCCTGGGCATCTGCGCCGCGTTCTCCTTCTTGCTCATGATGTTCAACGTGCCGCTGCCTGGCGGCACCACAGGCCACGCCGTCGGCGGCGCCCTCATTGCGCTGCTGCTAGGCCCCGAGGCCGCGGCTATCGCTGTCTCGGTCGCGCTGGCGCTGCAGGCGCTGCTGTTTGGCGACGGCGGCATCCTGTCCTTTGGCGCCAACTGCTTTAACATGGCCTTCGTGCTGCCGTTTGCCGCTGCTATCGTGTTTCGTGCGCTCAACAGCCGTTTGCATGGCAAGGGCTGGGGCACCTCGGTTTCGGCCGTCGTAAGCGGCTGGGTCGGCCTGTGCCTGGCGGCCCTGTGCGCGGCAATCGAGTTTGGTATTCAGCCGATGCTCTTTACCAACGCTTCGGGCGCGCCGCTGTACTGCCCCTTCCCGCTGTCCGTGGCTATTCCGGCCATGTTGATCCCGCATATGTTGGTTGCCGGCGTGATTGAGGGCGTGGCGACGGCCGCCATCTACGGTTTCATTAAGAAGACGGCGCCGAGCGTTATCGTCGGGCCCGAGGCCGTCGATGGCCAGCTTACTGTCGAGGGCGCTGCTGCCAAGAAGACCTCGCTGGTCCCCACGCTCATCTTGGTTGCCGTGCTTGTCGTGGCTACGCCGCTCGGCTTGCTTGCCACAGGTGACGCATGGGGCGAGTGGGACGCCGAGGGCGCCGCGACCGCCGTTCAGGAGGCTGGTGACGACAGCCTGCAGGCTTCGGTCGGCCTCGATACCCCGACCTTTGCCGACGCTCTGCCTACGGGTGATTACCTGCAGGCCTATTCCGAGGAGCAGGGTCTTGGCTTTGCCGGTCAGGCTGCCATGTATATCCTGTCCGGCGTGATTGGCGTGGCGGTGCTTACCATCGCATTCCGTCTGATCTCGCTGACGGTTAAGGAAAGCGGTGCTCATGGCAATAGCCGAGCTGCCTAGCTGGCTTGCGGTCGAGCAGCATTACGAGCCCGTGGGGGCTCGGCATCGTGTGATGCAAAAGAATGTCCTGCACCTGGCGAGCCTGCTTGAGCGGGTTCGCCTGGGTGGAGGCGCGCACGAGGGCGGGTCGATGGTCGACCGCGCCCTTTCTTGCGTTTCGGCTCCGGTGCGCCTGGTGGGGATGTTCGTTTGCGTCCTGTGCGTGTGTCTGACGCAGAGCCCGCTGTACCTGATGCTGATGGCGGCTATCGCGCTGGTGCTGGTCGCGGTGCGCCCCGCGCGCGGGTTGCGCGCGACTTTTGTACCGGCGCTTGGCGCCACGGGGCTTGCGGTGGTTCTGGCGCTGCCTGCCCTGTTGCTGAGCGCGTCTGCCATGGGCGCCATGCTCAAGATTGCGCTCAAGACGTTTATTAATGTGTCGCTGGTGCTGGGTGTTTCGTGGACGCTCACCTGGAGCCGCATGTCGGCGGCGCTCAAAATGCTGCACCTGCCCGACGAGGTTATCTTTACGTTTGATATGGCGCTCAAGCATATTGAGGTGCTGGGACGCACGGCGCACGATCTGTGCGAATCGGTCATGCTGCGCAGTGTGGGTCGCGCGCCTGAGGGGTTTTCGCGCACCGACTCGGTCGCGGGTATCATGGGCATGACGTTTATCAAGGCGATGGAATGCAGCCATGCGATGGACGAGGCCATGCTCTGCCGTGGGTTTGCCGGTGTGTATCCGGCGCCCGCGCGCGCCGGGCTTGGCTGGCGCGATGCGGTCTATGCGGCCGGCGTGGCGCTGCTGGCAGTGTTGTGCGCCGTGCTGTAGGCGCTGCTGGTTCCGGCTGGGGATGCAAATGGGGAAGGGCGACGTTTTGACGATCGATATGAATAGTGCGGCGGGCACGAACGGTGCGGGCGGCGCCGAGGTCGCGCCGCTCATCGAGCTGCGCGACGTGGTGTTCTCCTATGCGGGCCATACGGTCGTCGATGGCGTTTCACTGCAGGTGGACCGTGGGGAGCTCGTTGCTCTGCTCGGTCCCAACGGCTGCGGCAAGACGACAATCATGCGTCTTATTAACGGCCTTGAACTCGCGGACGCAGGGGCATACCTGTTTGACGGGTGTATGGTCGATGCGGCATATCTCAAGGATTCCGCGACGGCCCAGCGGTTCCATCAGCGCGTGGGCTTTGTGTTCCAGAATGCCGACGCCCAGTTGTTCTGCGCTACGGTGGGTGAGGAAGTTGCTTTTGGTCCCGCGCAGATGGGGCTGCCGGCAGACGAGCTCGACCGTCGCGTGCACGATGCCATGGAACTGTTTCAAGTTGCCGACCTGGTTGATGCCTCGCCCTATCAGCTTTCGGGTGGGCAAAAGAAGCGTGTGGCGCTGGCGGCAGTCGTATCGATGAACCCCGATATCTTGGTTCTCGACGAACCTACTAATGGGCTCGACGAGGATTCATGCGATATCGTGGTCAACTTCTTGCTGGCCTACGTCGCGGCGGGTAAGACGGTCTTGATGAGCACGCATCACCAGGATTTGGTGCGCCGCCTGGGTGCCCGCGCCATCTATATCGATCGATATCACCATGTGGTCGAGGCGCCGGTGTCGTCGTATGGAACCGAAAGCGGTGCTACGGACTAGTTGCTGCGTAGAGCGTGCGTAGCCGCCCGCGCGGCTTTGCCGTGATGGTATAGTTATCCAGGTTTTTTATGGGGGTGGCTATGCCAAGCTGGAACATTCATATCGCTCAGACGGAGCGTTTGCTGGAGCGCACCGGTGCGCTTGCCAATAGCGTGCGCGACCGCAATGCCTTTTTGTTTGGCTGCGTGGTTCCGGATATCTTCGTGGGCTATATGGTCCCTGGCATCGCCGATCCCATCCCGTACCGCATTACGCACTTTGCCAAGCCCGAGCCTATCCCTAAGCCGCGTGAGCACGAGTTCTGGGATACCTATGTGGCACCGTTGCTTAAAAGTTCACCCACCGGTGCGCCAGCCGCGGCGACCTCGATTATCGAGGAGCGTGAGCGACTGAATCGCGTGCACTATCCCCAGCGCTACAGGGATGCCGAGCCGGTTGTCGGTCCCGGCGCTCGTGAGTTCTCGCTTACGTCCGAGGACGTGGCGCAGTCGTTGCTCGATTTGACACTGGGTGTCTGGTCGCATCTGGTGGCCGATACCGTATGGAATACGCGCGTGAATCAGTACCTGGAGGCGCACGGCGGCAAGCCGTGCGAGGAGTTCCGCATTAAAAAGCAAGGCGACTTTGACTGGTTTGGCAAGACGCTGGGCATCGTTTCCATCCCGCGTGCGACCGATCGCCTGTATACTGCGGCGACGCGTTTTGGGCAGTATCCCATCCATAAAGAGTATGTGCTCAAGACCATCGGCGTTATACACGAGATCGTGCGCGAAAACCCCGGCGAGCCCGACCATCCGCCATACCGCCTGCTGACCGAGGAATTCTTCGACGCAACGTTTACCGAGGTCATCGAGCTGACCGAGGCGGGTTTTGCCGCCCGTGTCGAATCGCCCGATGTGCCTGCTCTGCCCCTGATTGCTAGCTGCTAGCTGGCCGGCCCGGCAGTGAATAGCTCAACCCAATCGACAAGTAGCTCTTGCCGTAAGGTATCTTCGGCAATGCGCTCCTGTTTGGTCTTTGGGATGTGGGGAAGCCCGGCCTTTTTATGGATGAGCTCGGCTATGTGGTCGAAGCTCTTCTTCTCCTTGATCTGGTCATAGGTAATTTGGATGACGTCGTAGCCCATGCTTGTGAGTGCGGTGGCGCGCTCGGCATCGGAGAGGCTCGCGGTTTCGCTGTCGTGGGCAGAGCGGCCTTGGCATTCCAGAATGACGCCCATGCTGTCGGTGGCGCTTTCGATGAGGATATCGGCGTAGCAGCAGGTTTTGTCATACAGCGAACGTGCGGCTTCACTGAGCGGGATGCGCGCGTTGTTGGCGATCTCGATGCCCTGGCCGCCCTCGTCGCGGGGGAGCGAGATAAGCATGGAGGTCTGTACTTCGAAGGGCGAGGCAGCCTGCCCCGTCATGTGCTCGGCCGCCCAGCGCAGTTGTTTGACGCCGCGCAGGCCTGCGGCTTGCTTGGCGAACGCGGCGATATCCGTTGCGGTAAGAAGCGGCGTGCGCTTCCACAAGTTGGTGTCATTGCCCTTGGTGTCGTTAACTCGCTCCCAGCCGCAGTTGGGTGGAATGAACTTAAGCGAAATAGCTTCATCGAGTTGTTGTTGCGTTCGCTCGCAGGGCTTAAACACTGCAAAGGAGCCGCACATCTCGTAGCACGCCATAAGTAGCTGTTTGCGGGAGACCTGCGTAGCAAGGTTGAGTAGCGTAAGCTCAGGCGACGTGACATCAAACCCATGTTCAGTCTGCCTAAACGACCCCGGAGGTGGTTCCTGGGTCAGGAGGTGCGACTTGAACAAGCTACGTGATCCGGATTGTGCCCGAGTGAATACAAGCCTGTGAAGCGGTTCGTGAAGCAGGTCTTTTACAACTGCATGACTTCCGAGGCCGTAACATCTGCGATCCATATTGCCAAGGCTAATGGCGGGGTAAAGGCCTAATACCTGCGGCGGGATGCGGAAGTAGTTAAAGGCGGATTGCCCACAAAGCGTCAGGTCCATAATGCCCTCCTGGCCGAAATCATCTCTTTGAAGCGAGTGATGCCAGCGTCAATCCGGAAGTATGCGGCAAAATCTGAACCCTATGAGCAGACCTGGCTTTTGAGGCTAGTTTATCAGGCATTTTGTTGCGAAAAAACAGGGTGTGCTCGGAGGTTCCAGAATTTGCCGCATACTTCCGAAAACGCGGTCGATTTGGACTTTGCTAAAACGATTTATCAGCCCTGCGTGAGGTGTGGGTTTGCCACCGGGCGAACACTTTTAGCGCTTGGGGCTTTATTTTTTGGCCTCGAAGGGTGGATTTCGCGCTTTTGGTAAAGAAATGAGTGCGTGTTTTGCCGCGCGCCGGCATTGACGCAAAGAAAAGGGTCCGGAAGGCGAAGCCTTCCGGACCCTTTGCAATGCAAATCTGCTTGCAAGTGCGATTTAGCGCACCTGAGCGACGTAAGCGACGTTGGTCGAGGAGACCTTGTCCTCGAGCTGGACGCTCATACGGGGATCGCCGGCGGTAGCGACGGTCAAATCGCCAGTCTTGACGTAGCCGAGCTCCTTGGCGGTCTCGATCGCCTTGACGATCGTGCCGTTGACGGTGCCCTGGGTAATCTCTGCCTGGTGCGGGATGACGCCCCAGTACATGATCATCTGCTGGACGGCCCACTCGTGGCGGGAGAACGCGCAGATCGGCATGTTGGGACGGAAGTGCGAAATCAGGCGAGCGGTACGACCGGTGGTCGTCGGCACGGTGATGCACTTGGCGCCAACGGTGGTGGCCATGTTCACAGCGGACATACCCACAACGTTGTTGACGACGCGGGTGCCGTGAGCGTCAGCCGGAACCTCGAGCGGAGCGTGAGCCGGGAGGTACTTCTCGGTCTCGAGAGCAATGCTGGCCTGCATCTTAACGGCCTCGACCGGGTACTTACCGGCAGCGGACTCGCCAGAGAGCATAACGGCGTCGGTGCCGTCGTAAATGGCGTTAGCAACGTCGGCAACCTCGGCGCGCGTCGGGCGCGGGTTCTGCTGCATGGAGTCGAGCATCTGCGTAGCGGTGATAACGGGCTTGTAGGCTGCGTTGCACTTAGCGATGATCTCCTTTTGGATGTGCGGAACGAGCTCGGGCTTGATCTCGATGCCCAGGTCGCCACGGGCGACCATGATGCCGTCGGAAGCCTCGAGAATCTCGTCGAAGTTCTCGACGCCCAGGGCGCACTCGATCTTCGGGAAGATCGTCACGTGCTCGCCACCGTTCTCGCGGCAAAGCTTGCGGATGCCGCGGACGGACTCGCCGTCACGGATGAAGGAAGCGGCGATGTAGTCGATGTTCTCGGTCAGGCCAAAGAGGATGTCCTGACGATCGCGCTCGGTGATGGCGGGCAGAGAGATGTTGACGTTGGGCATGTTGACGCCCTTGCGCTCGCCGATCAGGCCGTCGTTCTTAACGACGCAGGTCATGTCCTGGCCGTCGACGGACTCGACCTCGAGGGCAACCAGGCCGTCATCGATCAGGATGAGGGAGCCCTTCTCGACCTCGGAGGGCAGAGCCAGGTAGTCGAGGGAGATGTGCTCAGCGGTGCCGTGGAAATCCTCGGACGTGGGCTGAGCGGTGACGACGATCTTGTCGCCGGTCTTGACGGCAACCTTCTTGCCATCGACCAAAAGGCCGGTGCGGACCTCGGGGCCCTTGGTGTCGAGCAGGATGCCGACGGGCATGCCGAGCTCCTTGGAAATACGGCGGACGCGCTCGATGCGACCGTGGTGCTCGTCGTAGGAGCCGTGCGAGAAGTTAAAACGGGCGACGTTCATGCCCGCCTTGATCATCTCGCGGATGGTCTCGTCGCTATCGCAGGCGGGACCCATGGTGCATACAATCTTGGTGCGCTTGTACATTCAGACCTCCATCTGACATCGTCTTGCGCTGATAGATAAACCATAAGAAATAAAACTGAGATGATTATAACGAAATGCCGACCGAATACCCCAAAAAATCGACCGTATGCCGAATTAGAAGTTCATTTTTTGCGGTAAAAACGGTATATGAAAAAACTTTATCAACCGTTCTGACCGCTGCTATCTGGGCGATATTTCAGTTTGACGATGCGCCGAAGAAAAAACGTTTTATCAATGTTGAGCATCACACGGTCTGCATCGTTGCACTCGAGCCGTGTTTCCAATTGGAATGTTTTGGCTAGACGCGCCGCTTTGGGGTACCATAGCTCCACTATCAACTGCCGCTCAGCACGGCAGCCTTGATGAGCCCTTGCCCTTCTCCTGGGAATTATGATCGGGCATCAATCTGCTGAGTGGCCCGAATCCCAGGAGGGGACTCTATATGCAAAAGGAATACCTGTCCGCCGCGGCGGAGGTACTCAGCGACCAAGGTGTCGATGAGAACCTCGGCCTGAGCAACGACGAGGCGTCGTCGCGCCTCGCCAAGACAGGCCCTAACAAGCTCGAGGAAGCCGAGAAGACGCCGTTGTGGAAGCGCTTCTTTGAGCAGATGGCCGACCCCATGGTCATCATGCTGATCGTTGCCGCCGTCATCAGCGCGCTCACGGGCATGGTCAAGGGCGAGGCGGACTTTGCCGATGTCGCCATCATCATGTTCGTCGTTATCGTCAACTCGGTGCTGGGCGTGGTCCAGGAGGCTAAAAGCGAGGAGGCTCTCGAGGCCCTGCAGGAGATGAGCGCCGCGCAGTCCAAGGTTCTGCGCGACGGCAAGCTCGTGCACCTGCCGAGCGCCGAGCTCGTGCCCGGCGATGTGATCATGCTCGAGGCGGGCGACTCCGTCCCGGCCGACTGCCGCGTGCTCGAGAGCGCCACGATGAAGATCGAGGAGGCCGCCCTTACCGGCGAGTCCGTACCCGTCGAGAAGCATGCCAACGTGATCGAGCTCGCCGCCGGCACCGACGACGTGCCGCTCGGCGACCGCAAGAACATGTGCTACATGGGCTCCACCGTGGTGTACGGCCGTGGCCGCGCCGTCGTAGTCGGTACCGGCATGGATACCGAGATGGGCAAGATTGCCGGCGCCCTGGCCGAGGCCAAGGAAGAGCTCACGCCGTTGCAGGTGAAGCTCGCCGAGCTCAGCCGCATCCTTACCATTATGGTTATCGTCATCTGCGTCGTCATCTTTGGCGTCGACATCATCCGTCACGGCGTGGGCAACGTCCTTACCGACCCGACTGCCCTGCTCGACACCTTTATGGTCGCCGTCTCGCTTGCCGTCGCCGCCATCCCCGAGGGTCTGGTCGCCGTCGTGACCATCGTGCTGTCGCTCGGCGTGACCAAGATGGCCAAGCGCCAGGCGATCATCCGCAAGCTTTCTGCCGTCGAGACCCTTGGCTGCACGCAGACCATCTGCTCCGACAAGACCGGTACCCTTACTCAAAACAAGATGACCGTCGTCAAGCACGAGCTCGCTGCGCCCAAGGAGAAGTTCCTGGCAGGCATGGCGCTGTGCTCCGATGCCCAGTGGGACGAGGAGCTGGGCGAGGCCGTGGGTGAGCCGACTGAGTGCGCGCTCGTCAACGACGCCGGCAAGGCGGGGCTCACCGGCCTGACCGCCGAGCATCCGCGCGTGGGCGAGGCCCCGTTCGACTCGGGCCGTAAGATGATGTCCGTGGTCGTCGAGACCCTGGATGGCGAGTACGAGCAGTACACCAAGGGCGCGCCCGACGTGGTGATTGGCCTGTGCACCCATATCTACGAGGGCGATAAGGTTGTGCCGCTGACTGAGGAGCGTCGTGCCGAGCTCGTGGCAGCCAACAAGGCCATGGCTGACGAGGC
The DNA here is from genome assembly GCA_902470095.1 of uncultured Collinsella sp. Lineage (GTDB taxonomy): Bacteria > Actinomycetota > Coriobacteriia > Coriobacteriales > Coriobacteriaceae > Collinsella. Next base: position 13,204 of record CABRFG010000010.1, on the reverse strand, counting down.
CCTGCGCGTGCTGGCGCTGGCGAGCCGCACCTACACCGAGGTTCCCGCCGACTGCAGCCCCGCTGCGCTTGAGCATGACCTGGTATTCTGCGGCCTGTCCGGCATGATCGACCCGGTCCGTCCCGAAGTGGCCGACGCTATCCGCGAGGCGCACGACGCTGGCATCCGCACCGTCATGATCACGGGCGACCACATCGACACCGCCGTGGCCATCGCCAAGCAGCTTGGCATCGTCGCCGATCGCAGCCAGGCCATTACCGGTGCCGACCTCGACCGCATGAGCGACGAGGAACTCGACGCGCACATCGAGGACTACGGCGTGTACGCCCGCGTCCAGCCCGAGCACAAGACGCGCATCGTCGAGGCCTGGAAGTCGCGCGACCAGATCGTCGCCATGACGGGCGACGGCGTCAACGACGCCCCGTCCATCAAGCGCGCCGACATCGGCGTGGGCATGGGCATTACTGGTACCGACGTCACCAAGAACGTTGCCGACATGGTGCTCGCCGACGACAATTTCGCTACCATCATCGGTGCCTGCGAAGAGGGCCGTCGCATCTACGACAACATCCGCAAGGTCATCCAGTTCCTGCTTTCGGCTAACCTTGCCGAGGTCTTCTCGGTGTTCATCGCCACGCTCATCGGCTTTACCATCTTCCAGCCGGTGCAGCTGCTGTGGGTGAACCTGGTTACCGACTGCTTCCCTGCGCTCGCGCTGGGCATGGAGGACGCCGAGGGCGACATCATGAAGCGCAAGCCGCGCAACGCCAAGGACGGTGTCTTTGCCGGACATATGGGTCTGGACTGCGTGGTCCAGGGCCTAATCATCACCGTGCTGGTGCTGGCGAGCTTCTTTGTGGGCGTGTACTTTGACATGGGCTACATCCACATCGCCGATATGGTCGCCGGCAATGCCGACGAGGAAGGCGTGATGATGGCGTTCATCACGCTCAACATGGTCGAGATTTTCCACTGCTTCAATATGCGCAGCCGCCGTGCGTCGCTGTTCACCATGAAGAAGCAGAACAAGTGGCTGTGGGCTTCTGCCGCGCTGGCACTGGTGCTGACGGTGATCGTGACCGTGCAGCCGACGCTTGCCGAGATGTTCTTCGGCCCTGTGACGCTTGAGCTCAAGGGCGTTCTTGCCGCGCTGGGCCTGGCCTTCCTGATCATCCCGCTGATGGAGATCTACAAGGCGATCATGCGCGCGGTCGAAAAAGAGTAACGTTCCTGTCCGGGCCCGACCGCCTGCGGGGTTTCCACGGGCACGTCCTCGCCGCTTTGCGGCTGCGGGATGTGCCCTTAGGAAACCCCTCCCGGCGGGCGGGCCCTGCGGTATACTTGCTGGCTTTTCTCCCGCGCGGATGATAAAGGGCTGAGGGAAAGTTTGTGGGCTGGTCGGGCTTTGCCCGGCCAGCTCTTTTTGATTTAAAATACCTGCTCAGTTGTGATTTATGGTGCTGGGAGGCGCTTGTGGGCAAGGCTAAGGCTAAGGCGAAGAAAAAGACGACGGGGGCGCGGGCTAAGCGCGATCGTCGTCGGAAGCTTGCGACCGAGGCCCCCGCGTCTGCCGAGGAGCTGCTGGCAAGCGTGCCGGGACTCGACGCGCTGCAGGACGTTCCGGCGTTTGATGACCTGCCGGTCGATGAAGCCCAGCAGACTGCCTTTGACGATTTTTGCGCACATGCCGAGGAACCCGAGCAGATGCAGCTTGGCGCCGTGGTGCGCTTAGATCGCGGGTTTCCGCTGGTGGTGACGGCCGACGACACCTTCCGCGCCGAGCATGCCGTGGGGTTTGCCAAGTCGCGCGGCGAGGACGAGGTCCTGCTGCCCGCTGTGGGCGACCGTGTGGCGGTGCGCCGCGCTCCCGGGCACGATATGGGTGTGATTGAGTGCGTGCTGCCGCGCCGTACGAGCTTTGAGCGTTGGCGCGGCCGTGCCCGCGGAGAGCGTCAGGTGCTCTGCTCCAACGTGGATAGCGTGCTAATCGTGCAGGCGCTCGGTGCCGGCGAGGTGCTGCTCGACCGCGTGGCGCGCTCGCTGGTGTTGGCGCTCGACTGCGATGCCGAGCCGGTGGTGGTGCTCACCAAAGCTGACCGCTGCGATGCCGAGGAGCTCGAGCGCGATCTGGACCGCGTGCGCCGCCTGGTAGGTCCGGACGTGCGCGTGATCGTGACGTCCTCTGCCGAGGGGCGCGGCCTGGACGAGGTTCGTTCCTGCGTGCCTGCCGGGAGCTGCGCCATGATTCTGGGCGAGTCGGGTGCCGGCAAGTCGACGCTGCTCAATGCGCTGCTGGGCCACGATACGTTGGCGACTGGCGGTGTGCGCGAACGCGACGACCAGGGCCGTCACACTACCGTCGCGCGCGTGATGGTGGCACTGCCGGGCGACGCCGGCGTGATCGCCGATGCCCCGGGCCTGCGCAGCTTACCGCTCGTGGGTCACGAGCGGGGTCTGGCGCGCGCCTTCCCCGAGATCGTCGAGGCATCGCGCGCGTGCCGGTTCGGCGATTGCACGCATACCCATGAGCCGGGTTGTGCCGTTCGCGAGGCCGAGGACGCCGGGCAGATCGACAGCCTGCGTCTGGAAACGTTCCAAAACCTGGCGTCATCCATGCGCGTGAGTGCTCAAATGCTCGATCCCGATGTCCATCTGTAATTGATTTTTCCTATGACAGCCGTCTTCCAACTGTTCGGGAGACGGCTTTTTTGCTGCGAAAAAGCCTCGAAACATGCAGTTTGCTGACGTGCTGACCAAAACCTTGCCACGAGCTTGACGGGCTGGTTAGTTTTTGGTCAGCGATTGGTTTGACATCGAAAACCAAGATCGCGATTGCGCCGCTTTGCACTCTGACCACCCAGACAATGGTGGTACGGGCATTCGCCCGGCACTGCCATGAGAGGAGCGGCCGTGAACAAGAGCAAGCGCATCGCCATCAGTCTGGCCGCGGGCGTGCTCGCTGCGCTGCTCTGCATGGTTTACGGCTCGTCGATCCGCTCGCAAGCCGAACAGGTCCAGGCTGAGACCTTGGCCAAGTACGGTGGCGATCGCGTCGAGGTATGCGTCGCGGCGCGCGATATCGATGTGGGCGAGACCCTCGATGAGACCAATGTCATAACCCAGGAATGGCTGACGAGCCTGTTGCCGCGTGACGCGGCGACCGAGCTGCGTCAGGTGCGCGGCGACGTGACGACTTCGCGTATTCCCAAAAACGCCGTGATCTGCAATGTCTACACCAAGGCCGAGAGTCACAAGCTCGAGGTGCCTAAGGGCAAGGTCGCCGTTTCGGTGGCGGTCGATGCCGAGCACTCGGTCGGCGGTGCTACGGGCGTGGGCAGCTACGTGGATGTGTATGTGCAAAAAGACGGCGTAACCGATCGGTTGTGCGGCGCGTACGTGATCGATACCAGTGAAGATTCCGGTGCCACGCGCGAGGGCAAGATCGAATGGGTGACGCTGGCGGCTGACCCCGAAGACGTCAAGGAACTGCTGGGGGCATCGGGCAAGGGAACGGTCAGCTTGACGATTCCCGCCACGGCGCGCGGCAAAAAGAGCGGAGGCGACGAGTGATGAAGGCGATCTGGCTTGCGTGCTGCGCGTGCGGCGATTACGGGCTGTTGCAGCGGGAAGTCGAGGGCCGTGATACGGGTGCACAGGTGCTTCGCGTGGGTGACCTGGACGGGCTGGTTTCCATGGCGCGGGCGTTTCCGTCGCGCCGCGGAGCTGCCATCATCGCGGCGTCTCTGTTCGATACCGAAGACGTGCGCAAGACTGTTGCGCGCCTGACGGCCGAAGGCCGCGTGAGTCGCGTGGTCGTGTTGATAGAAGCACTCGATCCGTCGGATATCGAGGGGCTGTTTCGCGCAGGGGCGACCGAGGTCATCGCTGCGCACAGTATATGCGGCAACGGGCGCGCGGGCGAGGGAGCGGTTGATTCCGATCGGCGCATGACGATTGAGCCCGATGCTTTTGTTGATAGGGAACCCGGGGCGCCTCGCGCTACAAGAGGCCCGCGTGTTGATGATTGTGGAAAAGCGGAAGCCGAGCATGGTCGGCGCCCCCGGAACCCCCTTGTATGCGATGACGCTGGAGGGCCGGCGCAGCATGCTGGCGACTCCCCGGCTGTAGATATGGGATACGTGCACGGCGTGAATCTGGCGGATGAACTCGACGAAGTTGAGGGCTTTGCCGGGTGCGGCGAGTTGTCGCTGATGCAGCATGAGCAGATTGCGCAGAACGAGCCTGCCTCGCAGACCGAACAAGCCGCCATGCCGGCTTGGACGCAGCGTGTAGTTGCGGCGGGGGAGACGGGGACGCTGTCGCCGACGCCCGCCCCGCCGCCTCCGATGCCGCCGGCAGACGCTGCCGCTTCGCCGCACCGAGCTCCGGTCATCTGCGCCATTTCGGGTTCGGGCGGTTGCGGCAAGTCGACGATCGTTGCCACCATGGCACACACATCGTCGCTGTTGGGCTTGCGTGCCGCCGTGCTCGACCTGGACCTGATGTTTGGAAACCTTTACGACTTGTTAGGCGTCGATGCTCCGCGCGATATGGCGGCACTTATCGAGCCGTCGGCGGCGGGCGCGCTCGCCGAGCCAGATATCGTAGCCGCATCGATGCGCGTGGCGCCGGGCGTTACGCTCTGGGGTCCCGTCGCGGCGCCCGAGCAAGCCGAGCTCATGGCACGTCCGGTGGAGCTACTGCTCGATGTCCTGCGTCGCGAATCCGACGTGGTCTTTATCGATACCTCGGTCTTTTGGGGCGATGCCGTGGCGGCTGCGGTGGCGGCGAGCGACCGTTGCCTGGTCGTTGGCGATGCGGCGGTGTCGTCCGCGACATCGGCATCGCGCGTCATTGAACTGGCAAGTCGAGTAGGTGTGCCGCGCACGCGCATGAGCGCCGTGTTCAACCGGTTCGGTGCGCGCGGGGCAGACGAGGACGTCGCCATGCGCTTTGAGATTGCCTGTGCGTTGAGCTCCAAGATTCGTATCGCCGATGGCGGGCAGGATCTCGCCGCGCTCATGGCGTTTGGGCGCGCTGACGAGGCAGTGGGGCAGACCAGCGCTTTTGCGACCAGCGTGCGCGAGGCCACGCGCGAGATGCTCGTGGAACTGGGGTGCGCCGTCGGCCCTTGGAGCGATATGGTCGCCGACCGTGCAACGCGCACCGAACGCCCGCGTATCCGCCTTCCCTGGTCGCGCGAGGGTGATTAGCGATGAGCCTGCAAACGAGGATTAAGGCTGCCGGCGCTGCAGCGGCGGCAGCGCCTGTAGATGCGGGGCGTCGCCGCGCGGTGAAACGACGCACTAAGCGCGCCGTGATGGACCGCATGGGTTACGACGAAGTGGCGCGTATCAGCGCCTATGTCGACCCGGTACTTGCCCGCTCGGAATTGCGTCCCGCGGTGGAGGCGGCGCTCAATGTTGAGGAGCCGACCGATCTCGCGACGCCCGAGCGCGAGACCATCATCGACGAGATTTTGGATGACGTGGTGGGCTTGGGGCCGTTGCAGCCGCTCATCGAGGACGACACCGTTACCGAAATCATGATCAACGGCTGCCGCTCGGCTTTCTTTGAACGCGGCGGCGTCTTGTACCCCATCGAGCATGCGTTTGAGGATGATGAGCAGATCCGTGTGCTTATCGACCGCATCATCTCGCCACTTGGCCGCCGTATCGACGAGCGCAGTCCCATCGTCAACGCCCGCCTCAAAACGGGCTATCGCGTCAACGCGGTGATTCCGCCTGTGGCGATTGACGGACCGATTCTCACCATCCGAAAGTTCTCGGACCGCATCTGCTCGTTGGACGAGCTTGTGGGGCTGGGGTCGCTGCCGCTTTGGTATGCGCAGCTGTTGTCGTGTGCGGTGTCGCTGCGACAGGACCTAGCGGTTGCGGGAGGCACGGGATCTGGTAAGACCACCCTGCTCAACGCGTTGTCATGTGAGATTTCCACCGGCGAGCGCATCGTGACGATCGAGGACTCTGCCGAGCTCAAGTTTGCGCATCATCCGCACGTGGTGCGTCTAGAGGCGCGCGAGGCTTCAATTGAGGGCGAGGGCGCGGTGACGATCCGCGACCTGGTGACCAATGCCCTGCGCATGCGCCCCGACCGCATCGTGGTGGGCGAGGTGCGCGGTGCCGAGTGCTGCGACATGTTGCAGGCCATGAACACGGGCCACGACGGGTCGCTCACCACACTTCATGCGGGCTCAGAACAGGAGACCGTGGTGCGTCTGACGTTGCTTGCACGCTATGGCATCGATCTGCCGAGCGAGCTCATCGAGGAGCAGATTGCCATGGCGCTCGACGGTATCGTGATGTCCGAGCGCCACGCCGATGGCAGGCGTTTCGTCTCCTCGTATTCGGGAGTGCGTCGCGCCGCGTCGGGCGGCGTAGAGCTCGAGCGCTATGTGACTTTCGATGCCGCCGAGCGCACCTGGACGCTTGACCGCGAGCCGCCGTTTATTGCAGAAGGCCTGCGGTCGGGGACGCTCACACAAGAGGAGGTGGACGAATGGAGGTCGCTGTGCCCCTCGTCGTAGGGGGTTTGGCAGGGTTTTCTGTTGCGACGGCGTGCGGGGCGGAACCTCGTGTGCCGCAGGTGCCGCCGGCGGAGCTGGCGCGTCAGGCGCTCGAGACGGCGGCAGAGAAGCTGCCGCGTGAGCTGGTGGAAAACGATCTGCTGAAAAAGATCGCCCGTTCGTGGGCATCGCTGGCTCCGGCGCATCGCCTTGGCCTCGTGATCGAAGATGCTTCGGGGCGTTTGGCGTTTCTGCTGCTATCGAGCGGTGTCTGCTGCGTTTTAATAACGATGGTGTCGTTATCGCCCCTCGGATTTGCCTTGGGACTTGTTGCTCCGATTGCCGCTGGCGCCGCTCGGGATGGCTTTGAGAGCCGGCGCGAGCAACACGATGCAGAAGAGGCCATGCCCGAGGCGTTTACCGCACTTTCCATGTCGCTTGCCTCGGGACATTCGCTGGCCCAGGGCATGCGCTTTGTGGGCGCTCATGCGCAAGAGCCGGTGCATACCGAGTTTTTGCGGGTGGCGGCGGCGATCGATTGCGGCATCTCGGCGACCGATGCGCTCGATGACTTGCTCGTGCGCATCGACGCCCCCGGTCTTTCGCTTGTGACCTTGGCGCTTAAGGTGTCTCAGCGCACCGGTGCTCCGCTTGCCGACTTACTGTCCGAGGCGTCGAGCATGGTGGGGGAGCGCATTGAGCTCAAGCGCCGCCTGGATGTCAAGACGTCGCAGGCTCGCATGTCTGCGCATATGGTCGCGGCGATGCCGGCGGGCATGTGCGCGGTGTTGGCGCTGCTTTCGGCAGATTTTCGTCGCGGTCTTGCGACGCCTGCCGGCGCGGGCGCTGTGGCGCTGGGTCTTGCCCTCAACGCCGTTGCCCTGGTGGTTATCAGGCGCATTATGCGGGTGGAGCTGTGAGCGCCCTGGTTGCAGTTGCGGCTTGCCTGTGCGCTCTGAGTGCATTTGTCGCGACGGGTTTGGATCGGGCGGATGCACGCAAGATCGCAGAGGCCTGCAAGCGCGAGGCGGTGCTGGTCGCTGCCGCGGGTCGCTCGGTGGTCGATGCTCTGACCGCGCGAATGAAGGGCGCGGTTGGAGCGGGCGGCCCGGCGCGAGTATCGCTCGGCGAAGTGTCCGAGATGATCGATGTTGTGCGCTTGGGTCTTTCGGCCGGTCTTTCGTTTGATGCGGCGCTTGAGATTTTCTGCGCCAACCGCCGGTCAGTGCTGGCTCTTCGACTTGAGCGGGCCTGCATGGCATGGCAGGTGGGCGTGGGCACGCGTGAGGACGAGTTGTTGGCCGCCGCACGCGACCTGGACGTGCGAGCGCTCGAGACCTTTGCCATCACGGTGGGGCAGGCGCTCGCTCTGGGTGCCCCACTTGCCGAGACACTGGCCGCTCAAAGTCGCGAGATCCGTGCGGCTCATCGCGCCGCGGTCGAGCGCGAGATCGAGCGTGCGCCCGTCAAGCTGCTGATTCCCACCGGCACACTCATCTTGCCGGCGTTGCTTCTGTCCATATTGGGCCCGCTGTTGGGAGCAGGCGGGATGATGTAGGGAGGAATACATGAACACGATGACTGACGTTGCTGGCAAGGTCTGGAGCTGGGCTGTTTGCCAGTCAATTCGCGCTCGCCAGCATGCCGGGGAGCTGCTGCAGGAGGAGAGTGCGCAGGGCACCACCGAATACGCCATCTTGGTCGGCGTGCTCGTGGTGATCGCCATCATTGCCATTGTCGCATTTAAGGGCAAGGTCCAAGATCTATGGAACGCTATCAGCGAGGGCATCAACAGCCTGTAGAGGGTAGGCGGCCTGTCGGCGCACTGCTGGTGTTTGCCTGTGTGGTTGTGGCGGTGGCAGTGGCGGTTTGGGGGCTAAACGCCGCGCGGCAGCAGCGTCCTGGGGCCGCCTTCGATTCGGGCTCAGATTCGGCGGTGGCGTCTCAAAAAGATGAGATGCGAGATGCGGACGATTCGGATGTCGCTGTCACGGCGCAAACCTTTCTGCGGATGCTCGACAAGCGGTCTGGCACTGCGACGGATTCGCCTGAGGACAACGCGATTGCGGTCCGGCTTGCATGGTCCGAGGACCGACCGATGACCGAGGCAGCGGCGGATATGTTACGCGCCTACCGCGAGGTGCCAACGGCCCAGCTCGCCCTGAGCGGCTATCTCGATATTAAGGGTAACGTATGGGGCGCCATTGTGCGCGATGGGCGCGGCTGGGTCGATATGGTGACGGTTGCCGCGGATACTGGCGATGCTTCGTGTCGTCTGCGCGCGGTGCGCCTGGCCCCGCAAACAATAAGCTCAAAGGAGGGGTCGTGAAATGCATGACGTCCTGCGCGAGGAATCTGCCCAGGCGACGGTCGAATACGCCATCGTCACGGTGGCGCTGTTATCGATCGTGCTGGCGATTGCGGGGCTTTGGCGTGCTGGCACCGATGGGCACTTGGCGGCGCTGGTTGAGCGGGCGGCATCCCATGGCGTTGCCTCGACGTCGGTTATCGACGCCGCTGCGGGCGCTAAGGACATCGCGTTGTATTGATATCGCGCGCGAGGACCGGGCGCAGTCTACGGTCGAGGCTGCTTTTTTGCTGCCGACGTTTCTGATGCTCATTCTTCTCGCACTGCAACCGGTGTGTTTGCTCTATACGCGCGCGGTCATGGAGTCTGCCGCTGCCGAGACCGCGCGGCTCATGACCACGACGACGGCGGAGGACGACGATCTTAAGGAGTTCACCCGCCGCCGGCTTGCCGCAGTGCCCAACGTTTCGATCTTTCATGCCGGCGGGCCGTTGTCGTGGGATATCGAGCTTGGCCGGGCCGGTGCGGGTGGTGTCTCGTCCGTGTCCGTTTCCGGCGAGGTCAAGCCGTTGCCTGTGATCGGTGCGTTTGCGCAGGCTATGGGTGGTACCGCCGAGGGCGGCTACGTTGAGCTCAAGGTCGATGTCTCGTATCAATCGCGTCCCGAATGGCTGGAGGGAGATTATGATTCGTGGATTGCTGCATGGGATTAAGCGTTTCTGGTCTAGATGCGTTTTGACGCGCCGTCCGAGCTGCCATCGCAAGCGAGGCGGCTTTATGGGCCGCGCCGGTATCGACCTGTTTATCGAAGACGGTGCCTACACCACGCTTTCTTCTGCCGTGGTCATCCTAGTGGTGCTCACGTTGTTGTTTTCGTCGACCGCGGCGATATGGAGCATGTCGCGTGCCGGGGATACCCAGGTGGCGGCCGATAGCGGCGCGCTGGCGGGTGCCAACGTGGTGTCGTCCTATCACACGGCTGCCACGGTGGTTGATGCGAGCATCTTGAGTCTGGGGCTAGCGGGGTTTGCCACAATCGGGACGGGCCTGGTTGCCATTCTCATCCCAGGTGCCGAACCAGTTGCCGGCAATATGGTCGACACCGGGATTGAGATCATTAAAACGCGCAACAAGTTTGCCAAAAGCGCATCGGAAGGCTTGCAGAAAATCGAGACGGCTCTGCCGTATCTGATTGCCGCGCGTGCCACGCAGGCGGTGTCGGCGCAGGATACCGATAGTGTGGCCTATACCGGTACGGCGCTTGCCGTGCCCAGGACATCCGAGTCGGACTTCGCTGCGCTCAAAGGGTCAGAGATCTCGACCGATACCATTAAAGACACATCAGATGATTTAGAGCGTGCGGCCGAGGAGCTGCGGAAGGCTTCTGAGGACACGGCGAAGGCTAAAGAGCGCGCTTGGCTGGCGGATTGTGGCGGGTCTGACAAGGGCTCGGTCAGCAGCTGTTCTTGCATGTGGGAGCGTGTGAAAAGTCTAACGGATCTCTCTGGTGCTCAAAATCCGCATTACGCTTCGAGCGTTACGTGGGAACCGCAAGTGGCGCTCGATCGCGCGAAGGCCTACTATCGCCAGCGCCTGGCAAATGAGAAACCGCTTGGCGAGGGTCCGGAAAAACAGGCAGATTCTGCTGCACGAAAGGTGTTCTTCGCTTATGCGGGCGAAGAAGTCGAGCGGGCATATATAACTGAAAAGGACGGCAAAGTTTCCGCCCGCATTCCTTTCCTTCCGCGAAATCCAGATGAGGCGCGGACGACTGAACTCTATACCGATGCGCGTTGGCCCACGAGTGAAGTAGATAAAGTTACCTATTTGCATTATGGGACTGACTGTCCAAATTACAAAAAAGGAAAGCCGGGTGGGCTGGCATCCGTCGCAGATTTTGACGGTCACGAAACGTGTAGCGAATGCCATTTCGGTGTGTCGTCTTTAGGGTACGTTGCGATTGCAACGACTTCTGTCGAAAGGGGCTTCGAGTACCACTTCGATAAGTTCAAAGAGGCCCTGGAAGACTACGTCGAATGCCGCAACAAAGAACTCGAACTTGAGCGTCAGACCGAGGATGAGGCCGACCGTGCGGGCAATGCGTTTGACCAGGCCATTAAAGCGCTTTCCGGCGAGCGCCCGCGTATCGCCCCACCTGGCCGCAACGGCGTGGTCGCCTTTGCAGTTTCGGGTGACATTACCAGCCCCGATCAACTTAACTCCTCGTTTAACGCGGCAGTCAGGCTTGGCGATCGCGGTGCTATCTCTGCCGCGGTGCTGGCGCCCGATGAGGCGACGGCGCAAAACAACGTGCTTTCGCGATTTTTCTCGACATTGAAGGAACGCTCGGGCGGCGTTGCCGGCGTGCTCGACGGCGTCATGGATGTTTGGGGACGGCTACTCGTGGGATACGGTGATATCCAAGGCTCAGCCGACGAACTTATGGACGAGATGATTAAAGGCCTAGGAGGGGGCAGCGGCGCGTTGGGCTCCATCGCATCGTGGCTCGGCGATACCGTTTCGGCGTCCGTGGCGGCGCTGGGTTTGGAACCGTGCGACTTGCGCCTGCGAAAGCCGGTGCTGACCGATTCCGCCAATATCATTAAGAGTCCGGGGTCTGACATTGCGGGTCTCTCTCAAGCGCAAGACAAACTGCGAAGTATTCCGTTGGGCGTGACCGATCCCAAGGCGCTTTGCGAGGCGTTGGAATATCAAGTCGAACGCACCATTAGCGGTACGGTGTTCACACTTGCGGAGATTCCTCTGCCCGGCGGCGGCTCCATCCCGCTCACCGTCGATGTCGCCACGCTGGTTGGCGCTCTGGGCGGTGGGTCGTAATGAGTATCCGCATGCGTCTGCGCGAGGAGCGCGCCCAAGCGACGGTGGAGATGGCAGTGGTTACGCCCGTTTTGCTGGTGCTGGCACTCATCGTGTACAACGTCATGATCTTTGCCAGCGCTGTCGCGCGCTTCGACCGCGTGGTGCCCGACATCGTGCTAGCGCATGCCGTGGCGTCGGAGGGGGAGGGCGACGAAAGCTCTGCCGATGCCTCGGCGACGGTTCAGGCTCAAATTCTGAATGCCATGGAAGGCTATGACTTACAGATCGAAGTGTCGAGCGAGCAAGGCGCGAAGGCATCGGATGGTGGCCTGCTCTCCCTATCCGGTACGTTTAGGACCTACACCTGCACCATGCACTATGAGCCGTGGCCGACTTCTCTCAGCATCGCTGGCGTTCCGCTGGGGGCGCCGACAACGTTGTCGCACGAGCGTGCGGTGACGGTCGATCCATGGCGTCCGGGGGTGGTCATGTGACCGCGGTCTCGTCCTACATCGTCTACGCGCGGGCACTCAATAGGCTGGGTTGGACGCCGGCCGAGTTTGTGATGGCGGAGTCGTTTGTCGTGCGCCTGCGCGGCATGCTGGGACGGCGTCCGGTTGCCGCCAACGGCCTGCCGCTCGTCATGGCGTTTCCACGCTGCTCTTCGGTCCATACGTGTTTTATGGCCTATCCCATCGACATCGCCTTCATCGATCGCGACGGCAATATCCTCGCGCGCTACGAAAACGTCCGCCCTTGGCGCATGTGCTCCTGCCCCGGCGCCTGGGCCGTACTAGAGCGTCCTTCAATCATTGTTTCGACCCCTGCTCTCCAACGCGTGCCGGCTTAAGAATTGGCGACAGTGGACTTTCGTCATACGAAATTGGGTAAGATGGAGGAGAAGATGCATGGATGTTGAGATTCATCCCAACGCTAAAAAGCACCTGACGGAAAAGCAGGTGCTTAGCGCTTGGCTTGCGGTTACTGAGTGCACTCGTCGCGAGTCGAAGGACGAGCCGCCGAGATGGCTTGCGATTGGATGGCTCCCAGACGGACGAAGCGTGGAGCTTGTCGCGGTCGAGCTTGTCCGTGGGTGGCTTATCATTCATGCCTTGTCTCCAGTCCAGAAGAAATTTTGGCAGGAGATTGAACAGGCTCGGCAAAGGGGTCGATGATGGGCAAGACGTATACGGCCGCTAATGGTCAGGTTGTAACGGATGAAATGATTGACGCGTGGTGCGAGTCGTACGAGCGCGGAGAGTTTCCGGATGGCGAACACACCGTTGGTGGGATCGTGCATGGACGGCCCCCGCTCTCAGGTGAGGGGACGGCAACGCTGTCGGTCAAGATTCCTCTGGGAATGAAGGAGGCCATTCGTCGACGGGCGGCTGCCGAGGGGATGACGCCAAGTGAGTTTGCCCGTGCGGCTCTGAGTGAAAAACTTCTTGCTGCCGGCTGATGCCTCTGACGTGCCGATTTATAGAACCGAGGCTGTGCTGGTTGATTTCCGATCTCAGCCGAACACATTGAGCTGACGGCACGCTCCCGCAGTT
>CABRFG010000009.1 GCA_902470095.1 uncultured Collinsella sp. | reverse complement strand
GATGCTGTGGTCGATGGTGGCAACAAACGCCGTATGGTCCTCATCATCTCGGACAAGTTCCCTGATATCGCTGCCGATATCATGTATGGCCTGGGTCGTGGTTGTACCAAGTTTAAGGCGACTGGCATGTATTCGGGTGCCGAGAAGCCGGTGATTATGGTCATTGTGAGCCGCCGAGAGCTCAATACCCTCAAGACGATCGTGCGCGAGCGCGATCCTCACGCTATTGTGACGGTCGCTGACGTTACGGAAGCCTTCGGCGAGGGATTCAAGGACATTAGCGCGTAGGGGCGACCGCGTTCCATCCAAAAGACGTTCACATTGATAAACCGTTTCATCAGCGGTTCTGCCTGCTAAATTGTTCAAATAATGATAAAAACTCTGGTAAAGCCATCAGTTTCCAGCATAATGAATGACGTACGTGCATTGCGGCTGTGTTGGGATTACCTTCGGTGCCGTGCGCATTTTGTCTAATGAGGATGAAAGGAAGGCACAATGAGCGACGAAGAGCTCAAAAAGGTTGCCAACGAGGTAAGGAAGGGCATCGTCACCGGCGTGCACGCTGCCAAGTCCGGCCATCCGGGCGGTTCGCTCGGCGCTGCCGACATCATGACCTATCTGTACTTTGAGGAAATGAACGTCGACCCGGCCGATCCCCGCAAGGCCGATCGCGATCGCTTCGTGCTTTCCAAGGGTCACTGCGCGCCTGGTCTGTACGCCGTGCTCGCCGAGCGCGGATTCTTCCCCAAGGAGGATCTCGAGACGCTGCGCCACATCGGCAGTCACCTGCAGGGTCACCCCAACATGAACGACACCCCGGGCGTTGACATGTCTACCGGTTCGCTCGGCCAGGGCATCTCCGCCGCCGTGGGCATGGCGGTTGCCGCCAAGCACTGGGGCGATACTTACCGCACGTACGCCCTGCTGGGCGATGGCGAGAGCGAGGAGGGCCAGGTCTGGGAGGCCGCCATGTTTGCCGGCAACCAGCAGCTCGATAACCTCTGCGTGATCGTCGACCACAACGGCCTGCAGATCGACGGCCCCGTCGAGGAAGTCAACGACCCCATGCCGCTCGCCGACAAGTTCCGCGCCTTTAAGTTCCACGTGGTGGAGCTCGCCGACGGCAACGACTTCGACCAGATCCGCGCCGCCTTTGCCGAGGCTCGCGCCACCAAGGGGCAGCCGACCGCCATTATCGCCGAGACCCTGAAGGGCAAGGGCGTCTCCTTTATGGAGAACCAGGTGGGTTGGCACGGCAAGGCCCCCAACGATGAACAGTTTGAGCAGGCCATGGCAGAGCTCACGGCCGCCGGAGAGGAGCTCTAGGATGGCAGACGTCAAGAAAATCGCCACGCGCGTAAGCTACGGCGAGGCCCTCGTCGAGCTCGCCAACGAGCACGATGACTTTGTGGTCCTCGACGCCGACCTGGCTGCCGCCACGCAGACCGGCAAGTTCAAGGCAGCCTGCCCCGACCGCTTCTTCGATGTGGGCATCGCCGAGAGCAACCTGATGGGTGTTGCCGCCGGTATCGCGACCACCGGTCGTGTTGCCTTCGCGAGTACCTTTGCCATGTTCGCTGCCGGTCGCGCCTTTGAGCAGGTTCGTAACTCCATCGGCTACCCGCACCTCAACGTTAAGATCGGTGCCACGCACGCCGGTATCTCGGTGGGCGAGGACGGCGCCACGCACCAGTGCTGCGAGGATATCGCCCTGATGCGCGTCATCCCCGGCATGACCGTGATTGTCCCCGCCGACGACGTCGAGGCCCGCGCCGTGACGCGCGCCGCCTACGAGTGCGACGGCCCCGTGTACATGCGCTTTGCCCGTCTGGCCTCGCCGGTTATCAACGACCCCGAGACCTACAAGTTCGAGTTGGGCAAGGGTATTGTCATGCGCGAGGGCGCCAATGTGACCATCATCGCCTGCGGCCTGATGGTCGGCGAGGCCCTCGAGGCCGCCGAGCAGCTCGCTGCCGAGGGCATCGACGCCGAGGTCATCAACATGCACACCATCAAGCCCATCGACGCCGACCTGATCGTCAAGAGCGCCACCAAGACCGGTCATGTCGTGACCGTCGAGGAGCACTCTGTGATCGGTGGCCTGGGCAGCGCCGTCGCCGACGTCCTGTGCGAGCAGTGCCCGACGCCGCTCAAGAAGATCGGCGTCAACGACACCTTCGGTGAGTCTGGCCCGGGTGCCGAGCTCTTGCACAAGTATGGCCTGGACGCCGCCAACATCGTGGCGACCACCAAAGAGTTCTTGGGCTAAAGCAAGACGGATTTCAAGGACTGCTTCGCCAGAACTATAAAACTGTTTCGCCAGTACTATGGAAACCCGGCAGGGGCGCTCTCTTGGAGAGCGCCCCTGTTTCAGTTGCGGTGAAATAAGGACTGTTTTGCCAGCTTAAAGGCTCAATTAATCCGTATTTCACCGCAACTTATGAAGACGCCCCTCAAGCACGGTCCCATCAGGGAAAAGGGCATATATCGGCAAAGTGCAATTCAGACCCTTCCAACTTTGTATATGCAGCACCCCAAGATAAACGCGGCGGCCCCTTAGTAGCCGCAGGCCGCGTACAGGGTTACTCTCCAAATCTTTCCGCAGGACGGAGGAGCCCCTGCCGCGCGAAGCACGCAGCGGGGGCTCCGACATGTCCGAGGACGATTTCGAGAGTAACCCTGTACGCGGCCGACGGGATCCCTAAGCACGCCATGCTTCTTATGTGCAGCAAAGCTAATACTGCTAAAATACAAAGCGCTCATGTAGTTTAAACGCACGACGATAAGGAGCACCAGTGGGTAACCACTTCCGTACCTCCGGTGCGGGCGATGATGCCCCCAAGACGCAGGCAGGCGTCCAGGGCAGTCGTTTCGCCACTCCGGATTCAGAGGACCAGCCTGTTGCTCAGGCCCCCGCTCAGCCGGCAGATCAGGCACAGCCGGCATCCGATCCCTTTGCCTACAATCCAACCAGCGATGTCGCGCTTTCCGGCACGGCGGGTTTTGAGCCCGTTCAGGCCGTGACCGCTCGCGTGGAGCAGCCTCAGGCTGGTGCCGCCACGCCGCAGCCTACCATGGCCGGCATTCCCGACCCCTTGGCCCCTGCGACGCCGGCTCCTCAGCCTGCGCAGTCCGGTCTCTTTGCCGCTATTCCCGACCCCACGCAGCCTGCTGCCCCGGTGGTCGAGAGCGATCAGGCAGCCGAGGTCGCAAGCCTCGATAACGCGCTCAACAACCCCGATTTTACGTCGGTGTTTGCGCCCATCGATCCGCAGGCCAGCCGCAAGAAGATGGCCAAGCAGGCCGGTGTCGAGCCCGTCATCCTTATGGAGCATGTCACCAAGATCTATCCGGCACAGCCCAACAAGCCTGCACTCGACGACATCAACATCGAGATCTATCCGGGCGAGTTCGTCTTCCTGGTCGGTCACTCCGGCTCGGGTAAGACCACGCTGCTGTCGACGCTTAACCGTGACGTCAAGCCGACGAGCGGCCGCATCCTGGTTGCCGGTCAGGACCTCATGAAGATCAAGAACCGCAAGGTTCCGTTCCTGCGCCGCCAGATTGGCGCCGTGTTCCAGGACTTTAAGCTTCTGCCGCAAAAGACCGCCTACGAAAACGTGGCGTTTGCCCTGCAATGCATCGGCAAGCCCAAGGGCGTCATTCGCAGCCAGGTGCCCGAGGTGCTGCGTCTGGTCGGCCTGGCCGATCAGATGGACTCGCTGCCCGACCAGCTTTCCGGTGGCGAGCAGCAGCGCGTTGCCGTCGCCCGCGCTATGGTCAACCGTCCGCCGCTGCTGATCTGCGACGAGCCGACGGGCAACCTCGACCCGGCGATCTCGCTGGGCATCATGAAGCTGCTCGAGCGTATTAACCGCACCGGCACCACCGTGATCGTCGCCACGCACGACCGCGAGATGGTCGATAGCATGCACCGTCGCGTGATCGCCCTCGAGGGCGGCCACGTTATTCGCGACCAGGAGAGGGGAGGTTACGGCAACTATGGCACCAACTAACGTGGGCTACTCCTTCAAAGAGGCAATCAGCCACTTCTTCCGTAACTGGACTACCTCGCTCGGCGCCGTCATCACGATCTTCCTTTCGCTGTTTATCATCGGCCTGTTCATTATGGGCTCCGCGATGCTGAACTCCGTGATCGGTACCGTCGAGGATCAGGTTGTCATTAATGCCTTTATTAGCGATGACGCCGATCAGGCCGATGTTCAGGCTTTTGAGGCCGAGCTCAAGACGTGGAGCAACGTCAAGTCCGTGACCTATAAGGACAAGGACGACGCACTGGCCGAGTACACGAGCAAGATGTCGGGCAACGCCGACGCCACCATGAGCGCGCTCGATGGCCAGAACCCGCTGCCGGCTTCGTTTGCAATTGAGATGGACGATCCGTCCAAGGTCGAGAGCACGGCAGAGAAGCTCAAGAAGGATGCCGATTTCCAGAAGATCGCGGATGACGGCGACGTCAACGCGAGCGTGCTGTACGGCCAGGAGGAAGTGAGCCGCCTGTTCCAGGTGACCAACTACATCCGCATCGCCGCCGTGGTGCTCGTTGGCCTGCTGACTTTTATCGCGTTCATCTTCATCAACAACACGATTCGCCTGTCCATTACGGCGCGTCGTCGTGAGATTGCGATTATGCGTCTGGTCGGCGCCAGCAACGGCTTCATTCGTGGCCCGTTTATCACCGAGGGCGTACTGCAGGCCATTTTGGGCTCGCTGCTTTCCATCGGCGTTCTGGAGCTGCTGCGCAATCTGATGATTCCGCGTTTGCAGGAGAGCATCGGCTGGATGTCGTTTGCCCTGCCGATGCAGTACTACCTGGTGACCTATGCTGCGCTGATTCTGGTCGGCGTGATTATCGGTCTCTTTGGTTCTGCCATCGCCATGCGCCGCTACCTGCGCGTGTAGGCATGCCTGGAATTCATCCCTTCCAACGGGTCGTCTCTTATGGGGCGGCCCGTTTTTTGATCCCTAGGGGACGGCAGGATGGCGAATCATTTGGGTAGACTCTTTGGAGTCGGCAATCGATAGTTAGGAGGCGCCATGGGGCGCAATAACAAGCATAAGCGTGGAGCTCGCAATAAGCGCGGGCCGGTGCGCAGCGAACGCCGTCCGAGCCTGACCGGGCGCGTGCAGCTCCATGAGCACAGTGCCTATGTCATAACCGAGAATGGCGACTACAAGGTCATGGGCCGTGGCAAGCGCGAGATTATGGATGGCGATACCGTTGCCGTGAGCATTAAGAACAGCCCGCACGGTGAGCGGCGCGCCGTGATCGAAGGCGTGGTTGAGCGCGCAGCCATAAGCGTGGTGGGTACGTACCAGACCGCCGGTCCGCTCGGTGTGATCGAGCCGCTCGATTCGCGTCTGAAGGCTGACTTCTTCATTTTGCCCGAGGATACCTCGGCGGATCGTCTGGGCGTTCACCCGGGTGATGCTGTTGTCGCGCGCATTTTGACCTACCCGACGCGCCTGGAATCGGGCGCTGTGACGATCGAACGCCGCATTGGCGGAGATGACGCGCCCGATTTGGGCGTTCAATATGTGATGGCGCGCTACGGCTATACCGATAGCTATCCCGAGGCCGCGCTGGACGAGGCCGAGGGGCTTTCGCTCGATGTGTCCGCGGCGCTTAAGGACCCGCTCCGCCGCGATCTGCGCGACCGCTTTGTCATCACGATCGACCCGGTCGACGCGCGCGACTTTGACGATGCCATTTCGTTGGAGTGCACGCCCGAGGGTGGCTACAAGCTGGGTGTGCATATCGCCGACGTTTCACACTATGTGGCTTGGGACGGGCATATCGATCTTGAGGCTCGCCATCGTACGACATCGGTGTATCTGGCCGATCGCGTGCTTCCCATGCTGCCCGAACGCCTGTCCAATGACCTGTGCTCGCTTCGCCCTGACGAGGACCGTCTTGCGTTTACCGTCGATATCGAGCTCGATGCGCAGGGTCGCGTGCGGCATTACGATCCGTATCCCAGCGTGATTCGCTCGCGTGTGCGTATGGACTATGACGGCGCCGAGGCGCTGCTGGTGCGTGCCGGCGCGGTTGAGTATTCGGTGCTGGAGGGTGCAGCCGAGGATGTTGCGGCTGCCGAAACCTCGCGCGAGGAAGCGCTTGAGCGCGGTCTTGCGTGCGAGGAGGCCGCCCGCGGCTACAACATCGACCTCGGCGATTTCCTTGTCGCCGCTAACGAACTCGCCGAACTTCGCCGTCGTATTCGTCGCGCCCGCGGCTCAGTCGATTTTGACACAGCCGAGATTCGCGCTCTATTGGATGAGGACGGAGTGCCCGTGCAGATTGTGGCGCGTGAGCGTTCGTGTGCCACGTCGCTTATCGAGGAAGCCATGCTGCTCGCCAACGAGTGCGTTGCAGAGTGGCTGGCAGACCGTGATATCGAGGCCTGCTATCGTGTGCATGAGGATCCGAGCCCCGATAGCCTGCACGGTGCTGCCGTTGCGCTGGCGCAGCTAGGCATCATCGACGATCGCCGTGCTGCCGGTATTGCCCTGGGGAGCCCCGATGAGCTGCAGGCTGCAGTTGATGCTGCCGCCGGTACGGCCAACGCACCGCTCGTCAACACGCTGCTTCTGCGCAGCATGCAGCGTGCGCTGTACAAGCCGCGCAACGAGGGCCACTTTGCGCTCGCCGCGCCGTGCTACTGTCACTTTACGAGTCCCATCCGTCGCTACCCCGATCTGGTGGTGCACCGCATGCTCAAACTGCAGTTGGCCTATGAGCAGCTCGGCGGCAAGGACGCCTTGGTCCGTACGCCGCGGCTGATCGGCAAGGGGCGCGAGTCGCTGCCGCGCATTCTGCCGCAGATCTGCCGCGCATGCAGCGATGCCGAGCGCGCGGCAGATGCCGCCAGCCATGCGACGCAAAAGATCAAGATTGCCCAGTACTATGAGGACCGTCTGGGCGAGCGCTATGCCGGAACCGTCTCGTGGGTTAGCAGCATGGGCCTTTTTGTGCGCTTGGACCTAACGCAGGTCGAAGGCTTGGTTTCGATCAAGAGTCTGGGCAACGAGTGGTTCGAGTTCGACGAGGACGCGCTAACGCTCACAGGTGCCGACACGGGCGCCCGTTACGAGCTGGGGCAGCGCGTGATCATCGAGGTCTCGCGCGTCAATACCACGCGTGGGCACTTGGACTTTAAGCTTATCCATTAGCCAAATCCCGACTCATGGTGGGGGAGCGGAGGGCGGCCTTTCGGGACCGCCCTTCGCATTTGAATCGTGACTACCTTGCCGTCTGCTCGGCCACCCGCTTACCTGCTATTTGAGAGGTAAAACCTACCAAAATAAACCTGTCCCTTTTGGCAGGTTTACAAGAAAGCGGGGATGAGATGGCGACGGTGTACGGTTATGCGCGGGTGAGTTCGCGCGATCAGAATCTTAATCGGCAGCTGGATGCGCTGGGCGCCTATGGTGTGGGCTCGGCGAATATTTATGCCGACCATGCGAGCGGCAAGGACTTCGATCGACCGCGTTATCGCGAGCTGCTGCACGTCCTGGGAGACGGGGACGTGCTGGTGGTGCTTTCTATCGACCGACTTGGCCGTAATTACTCCGAGATTCTTGAGGAATGGCGACGCATTACCAAGGAGCTCGGGGTTGCCATTGTGGTGTTGGACATGCCATTGCTTGACACGCGCGTCAGGGCCAGCGGCGCGCCGGATGTGACCAACACCCTGATTGCCGATATTGTGCTGCAACTGCTGAGCTACGTGGCGCAGGTGGAGCGCGAGAATATCCATCGGCGCCAGGAGGGGATTGCAGCGGCGCGAGCGCGAGGGGTCCGTTTCGGTCGACCTCGCAAGCCGTGCCCTCCTCAGTTTGAGCTGGTGCGCGATAGCTATGAGGCGGGCGATATTACCCGCAGCCAGGCAGCAAAGTGCCTGGGCGTGTGTGTGGGGACGTTCGATCGCTGGATGCGCGAGGCGGGGTAGGGGTTTGCGTCGCTTTGTCGCTTCCTGTTGCGATTCAAATTTTGATACGGTGACGATGTCATTTGGGGCTACACTCGCTGATATTCAAAAAAGGAGGTTGACCCTTGGCGCGCGTAAAACAAATAATCGGATGGACCGCGATCGTTCTGTTCGCTGCAACGCTGGCGGGCATCTGGGTGCTGACGGAGCAAAATGCGGTGGAGACGTCGTTGCTGAGCGAGTCTACCGCGCGTGTGGTGGAGGGCCAGGCTACGGGCGTTCAGGCTGTCGATGCCACGGGTGAAGCTCAGGCGGAGAACGGAATGACCGGGGGCACCGATTCGGCTGCCTCGAATGTCCGGTCTGGCCGACTTGCTTCCATTCGCATGTGGGTGGGCACGAACGTCCGTCGCGTTGCCCATACCGTAGAGTTTTTCTTCGTCGGATTGTTCGCCTCGGTGGTCGTGGTTTGCTTTTCCAGGCGTCCGTGGAGCGTATGCTCCCGTTGCGTGCCCGTATTGCTCTTTTGCGCCGCCTGCTCCGTTGGCGATCAGGTACATAAGATCTTTGTTCCCGGCAGGCATTTCGACGTTATCGATTTAGGATTCGATGCTGCGGGCTATGTCACCGCCATGCTGTTGGTATTGCTGGCGGCGGTGTTGGTGCGCCATGCGACTCGGCCGATCGGCGCCCATGCGAGGCGCTAGCCGGTAACAAACCCGTTTCTGATAATGCGACCTTGTTGAATTATTTTGTGTCGCGCGTATTTCCGAGCGGTCGGATTTGAGGGGCGAGCGGTAGAACGCTCGCCCTTTGTGCGCCACGATGCGGCACAATGTACCGCAAAAGCTGTTTGTATCCGGTACGAATCGTTCGTTGGTCTTTAATTCTTCTCAACGGAGGTGTTTGAGATGGCAAACGGATTGCTTTTGCGGCTTCGCGAGCGTGAGCTCAGCGCGAGCCCGGCGGAACGCAATGTCATCGCATATGTAAGCGCTCATCCGCACGAGGTGGTCGGGCTGTCCGTCCGCGGTCTTGCCGATGTCACGTTCTCCTCGCCCTCGAGCATTTTGCGCTTTTGCAAGCGTTTGGGTTTTGCGGGCTACAAGGAGTTCCAGCGCGAACTGATTGCCGAGCTGGCGCTCTTAGGTGACAAGAAAGACGTAGCCCTCGAGGACATCTCCATGGATGACAGCGTCGAACGTATCGTGGGGAAGGTGATGAAAAGCAACGTGCGTACGATCGAGGCGACGGCGCGAACGCTCGATTACACCGTCTTGGAGCGATGCGCGGCCCGTCTTAAGCGGGCACGCGCGGTCAATCTGTTCGGTATTGGTGCCTCTCGTTTGGTCGCGCACGACCTGGCGCAAAAGCTCATGCGTGTCGACAAAGAGTGCCATCTGTACGACGACTGGCATGATCAGCTCTTATGTGCCAAGAACATGCATGAGGGCGATATGGCAATCGCCTTTAGCTACTCGGGCTTGACGCAAGAGGTGCTGGACTGCACCGCCGAGGCTCAACGTCACAACTGTCCCGTTGTGGCCGTTACCAAAGTAGATGGATCATCCAAGCTTGCCACCATGGCCGATGCCGTGCTCGGCGTCGCTGCGAGTGAACCCTTGGTCCGCAGCGGTGCCATGGCTTCGCGTATGGCCCAGCTTATGGTTGTCGATGCCCTGTACGCTGCTTACGTTGCCAGTGACTACGAACGGGCGACGCATGTCATTAAGCAAAACTACATCGAGAAACAGGAAAGATGAGGTGAATGAAATGCTCGATTTAACAAAATTCACGACCGAACAGCGTAATCAAAGGTCAATGGACCTCGATACGATGACATCGCTGCAAATCGTCACGACGATGAACGATGAGGATCTTCGTGCCGTCCAGTCGGTCACGAAAGTGTTGCCCCAGGTTGCCACAGCAATCGACTGGGCTGCTGAGACACTCGAGCGCGGCGGGCGCGTCTTTTACATGGGCGCAGGCACCAGCGGTCGTCTGGGCGTACTCGACGCTTCGGAGTGTCCGCCCACGTTTGGCGTGTCACCCGATCTGATTGTCGGGCTCATTGCCGGAGGCGAGACGGCGTTTATCAAGGCTGTCGAAGGTGCCGAAGATAGCGATGAGCTTGGCGCGAACGACCTGCGGGAGCGTGGACTCTCGGACAAGGATCTTGTCGTTGGCCTGGCGGCAAGCGGTCGTACTCCTTATGTGGTGGGCGGCCTTGTGTACGCCAAGGCAACTGGGTGCAAGACCATTGCAATTGCCTGCAACCAAGGGTCGAAGATCGGGGAGAGCGCAGATCTTGCCATTGAGCCCGTGCCCGGTCCCGAGGTGCTGACCGGCTCAACGAGGCTCAAGGCGGGAACGGTTCAAAAGCTCATTCTCAACATGATTTCGACCGGTGCCATGGTCAAGATCGGCAAGGTATACCAAAACCTGATGGTCGATGTGCAGCAGACGAACGAGAAGTTGGTGGTGCG
Organism: uncultured Collinsella sp.; assembly: GCA_902470095.1. Taxonomy (GTDB): domain Bacteria; phylum Actinomycetota; class Coriobacteriia; order Coriobacteriales; family Coriobacteriaceae; genus Collinsella. Next base: position 28,723 of record CABRFG010000009.1, on the reverse strand, counting down.
CGGCCAGAACATCGTGATGGAGGCGACCGGCTGCACGCGCGAGCGCGCTGTTCAGGCGCTTGCAGATGCCGGCGGCCACGTAAAAACCGCTATTGTCTCGGTACTGCTGGACTGCGATGCCGAGCAGGCTGCGGTAGCTCTTGAGCGGGCGCGAGGCCATGTCCGTGCTGCGGTGAGTGGCCATGAGAAGAGTAACGCCGATGCCCAATAGGTGCGCGGCGTGAGCTGATATGACATCCAGACGAGATACCCAATACAAGGAGGAGTTATGACGAACAAAGAGCTGGCTCAAAAGCTGCTGGACCTTTTGGGCGGTAAAGACAACGTGCTGGCAAACGCGGCGTGCATGACGCGCCTGCGCGTGACCGTCAAAGACACGGGCAAGGTCGACACGAAGGGCATTAAGGCACTCGACGGCGTGATGGGCCTGGTCGAGGACGACACGATGCAGATCGTGCTGGGTCCGGGCAAGGTGAATAAGGTGCTCGAGGAGTTCTCCAAGCTCACCGGCCTTGCGAAAGGCGTTGCTGACGAGAGCGTGGTTGACGCTGCGGCCACAAACAAGGCCGCGCAGAAGGCCAAGTACGAGTCCAAGCCGGTTCAGGCCTTCCTCAAGAAGATTTCCAATGTCTTCGTCGCCCTGCTTCCCGGCATCATTGCGGCTGGCCTCATCAACGGTATCTGCAACGTCATTAACGTCTCGACGGCAGGCGCGCTTGCAGGCGAGTGGTGGTACCAGGGCATTCGTTCCATGGGCTGGGCCCTGTTTGCCTATCTGCCCATCTTGGTGGGCTATAACGCGGCACGTGAGTTTGGTGGCTCCGCTGCGCTGGGTGGCATCGCCGGCATGATGTGTATCGCCAACAGCGCCATGCCCCTGCTTGCGCCTGGCGCGGCTGATCCTGCCACTGCCATTCTGCTGCCGCTCACCAATGCGCAGTACAACCCCGCAGCGGGCGGCATGATCGCGGCTCTCATCGCTGGCGCATTTTTTGCCTGGATGGAGCGTCAGATTCGCAAGGTTATGCCCAACGCACTCGACACGTTCTTGTCCCCGCTGCTGGTGCTCATCATCGGCGCCTTTGCTCTGATGCTCGTCATCCAGCCGGTAGGCGCATGGCTGACGACTGCCATCTTTAGCGTTTTGACCTTTATCTTCGAGAAGCTGGGCGTCCTGGGCGGCTATATCCTGTCGGCAGGCTTCTTGCCGCTGGTGTCCGTCGGCCTGCATCAGGCGCTCACGCCGATCCACGCTATGCTCAACGATCCCGACGGAGCTACCAAGGGCATCAATTACCTGCTTCCCATCCTTATGATGGCTGGCGGCGGCCAGGTCGGTGCCGGTTTGGCGCTGTACTTTAAGACCAAGAACGCCAAGCTCAAGAAGTACGTCGCAGAGTCCATTCCCGTTGGAATCCTGGGTGTGGGCGAGCCTCTGATGTATGCTGTTACGCTGCCGCTCGTTCGCCCGTTTGTGACGGCCTGCCTGGGTGCCGGATTTGGCGGCGCGCTCGCGGCGCTGCTTCACATCGGCACGGTTTCTCAGGGCGTTTCCGGTCTGTTTGGCCTGCTGATCGTCGTTCCTGGCCAGCAGTTCGGCTACGTTGCTGCTATGCTGCTTGCCTATGCCGCCGGCTTTGTCCTGACGTGGTTCTTTGGCGTCGACGAGCAGAAGATCAACGAGTTCTTTGGCGAGTAGTTTGATATCGCGAGCCGTGTTGCTCAGGGCTCGCGGCGCGCGGCAGATTTCTTGATGATATGGTTGTGCCGGCGGGACTAACTGCTCCGCCGGCCTTTTTTAAAGGAGCGTTGAAGCGTGAAAACGGGTATTTCGATTTATCTTTCCAGCCCTCTGCAGGATATTGAGCGGACGATTGAACATGGTGCCGCGGCGGGTGCGCGCTATGCGTTCACCTCGCTGCATATTCCCGAGGATGGGGGAGCGGCGTATGCCGATAAGGTCCGTCATGTGCTGTCGCTGCTTTCCGCCCGCGGCATTGCGCTCATTGCCGATGTGGGGCCTCGCACGTGCGATTTGCTCGGGCTTGAGCGCATCGAGGACCTGCGCGATCTGGGGTTGGAATACCTTCGTTTGGACTATGGCTTTAGCGCCCAGCGGGTCGCGGAGCTGTCCGGTGTATTTCACATTGTGGTCAATGCATCGACGGTGAGTTCTGATGAAATCGCATCGTGGCGTGAGGCCGGTGCCGATGTGACTCGTTTTGCCGCCTGCCACAATTTTTACCCCAAGCCTTATACCGGTTTAGCTCTGGAGGACATTGCTCGGGTGAATCTTCGTCTTGCGGCGCTTGGATTCGAAATCATGGCTTTTGTGCCGGGTGATGCTAACGTTCGCGGGCCGGTATTCGAGGGACTGCCGACGGTCGAGGCGCAGCGCGGTCGCGCGTCAAAGGTTGCTCTCAATATGCTTGAGCTTGCACATGGCGCCGATTGCGACATTGTGTTGGTCGGCGACCCCGATCTATCCGATGCGGGCTGGGCGCAGTTTGCTCAAGTTTCCGCCGGATACGTGGACCTGCAATGCGAGCTTGAGCCCGGTTATGCCTATGTGCGCGGGCAGATTCATCACGACCGGCCCGACTCGAGCGTCCTCATCTTTAGGTCTCAGGAGTCACGTACGACGCTTAAGCCGGATTCCGTGCCGACGGATGCCGGAGCCGGCCTGCCGCGAAAGGCGGGGTCGATCGCTGTGAGCAATAGCGGATATGGGCGCTACGAAGGCGAGCTTGAGATTGCGCGGGTCGATCTCCCCGGTGACGAGCGCATGAACGTTGCGGGCCATATCACGCCCGAAGCAATGGAACTGCTACCGTTTATCAAGCGCGGATTCGGGGTACGGTTCGTTTAACGTGTGACCCGCGGGCTACAATTGGCCCATCATACGAAGGCGCCTCGTGTGGCGTGTGCTTGCGTTGGCCGATCTATATTCGGAGGATTCCCATGACCGTACTGTTTGTTGAATATCCCAAGTGCTCGACCTGTAAGAAGGCCAAGGCATGGCTGGACGAACATGGGGTAGAGTATATCGATCGCGATATCGTTTTGGACAATCCCACGGCTGATGAGCTTGCGACCTGGATTGCTCGTTCGGGGCTGCCGGTGCGGCGCTTCTTTAATTCGTCGGGCATGAAATATCGAGAGCTGGGCCTGAAGGCGCGTCTGGATGCGGGCATGACGGATCAGGAGTGCTACGAGCTGCTGGCGACCGACGGCATGCTGGTCAAGCGTCCGCTGCTGGTGGGCGACGACTTTGCGATTCCCGGCTTTAGGGAAGCGGCTTGGGCCGAGGCGTTGCTGTAGCGGCTGCGGAAAGTGCGACCCGGAATTCGCTTCCAGAATGGGATGTACTTTCCCAAAGTGGCCGGTTGCGGAAAGCACGTCCCATTCTGAGCTTCGATTGCGGGACACGGTTTCCGGTTGAGGGCTCGACGGGAAAGTAGGGACCAGTTTGAGCTTGAAATCTGGGACGCACTTTCCGCTGGCGGGCCTGCCCCAGTCAGTCCGCCAGCTGTGCCCATTCGTGCGGATCGTAGACCTTTACGTGTTTGTTGGGCTTGCCACTCCAGTACTCCTCGTCCATAAAGGGCAGATATGCCTGAACGCCAGGGCAGATAAAGGGAATCCGCTGCTGTTGCAGTCGCTCGCGCTGGCGCTGCTCCAGGTGCGCCTCGGATATGACGGTCGGCATGCCGGACAGCTCGACGAGGCTTGCCTGGATTCGCTTAAGGTCGGGGAGTCCCGCGTGCCATGACATCCGCATGATCAAAAAGGATGCACGGCGGTATTTTGCCTGCACCACAGTAATGGCGGGGCGTAACGTGGGGTGAATTTTGTCCCGTTCGGGCCAAAGGTCGGCAGTGATCTCAAGGCCCAGGGTCTCCCATAGGTAATCAAGCTCTTCGTCCATGGTGCCTCGATATCTACGCGATCATTGATACTTCGATTGTGTTGCCTGGTGCTATCGTTTTCGCGGTAGAATCTGCCAACGGTTGACGGCTACCGCTCGCGGCGTTTTGCCCTTCGTGTACAGCGGTCGGCTTCACAGGTCCTTCACGGGTTGGACTAAATTAGGCCAATTTGACTGAATTTCAAAAAAGTCAAAATTGGGGCTTGCGTCACGGCGAGACTTCCCGTATATTTCTTTCTTGCGCAAAGGCACAGCCGAGCGCAGCGATGCAGTCAATGGGATGTCGTCTAATGGCAGGACAGCGGATTCTGGTTCCGTCAATGGGGGTTCGACTCCCTCCATCCCAGCCATTGCATTTGCTACATATGGCCCGTTCGTCTAGCGGTTTAGGACGCCGCCCTCTCAAGGCGGAGATCACCAGTTCGAATCTGGTACGGGCTACCAAAATTGAATGCCCGGGCCTCGTAAGAGACCCGGGTTTTGTGTATTGACCGATGCTTAAGGCGCGCGTTGAGTCTGCCGCCCGGATCGAGGAGTAGCCATGGATCTGCCCATCAGCTTGCAAGACATCACGAATGCCGAGAACTATCTGGCGCAGGGCGACCTGGCTACGGCGACGCCGCTGCTGGAGCGTCTGGTGGAGCTCGCCGAGGAGTATATCGACGCTGAGTGCAAGACGGAGGAGAAGCGTCAATACTTTAGCTTCGATAGCAAGTTTGAGCGCTTGGCCTATCGCCGCGTGGAGAAGGATCCGCGCGAGCTCGGGCAGGTCGAGGTGCCGTTTGACCGCCTGTACTCCGACATGGCGTTTGCCTACATTCGCCAGCAGGATTATGTAAGCGCTCGTAATGCCCTGATGCAGGCTGTGCGTTGGGACCCCATGAACTGCAACTATCGCTTGGATTTGGCCGAGCTGTTCCGCGCTCTCGAGGACAAACAGGAATGGGCATCGCTCTCGTTCTCGGTGCTGGAGCGTGCAAGCGATGGCAAGTGCGCCGCCCGCGCTTACGCCAATCTAGGTCAGTACTTCTTGGAGCCCGAGACCGAGAACGTTTCGGCTGCCGTGGGCTGCGCGCGTCTGGCGCTGCGCCTGGCGCCCAACGATGCGCATACGACGCGCCTGCTCAACAAGATCCATACCACCTATCCGGATACCGCTGATGAGAGCGACGACCACGTGATGGGTGAATTGGCCCTGCAAGGCGTGCCGACCTCGCCTTCGGCCGAGATTGCCATCTGCCTGATCATGTGCGCGACCGATGCTGCAAGCGACGGCGACAAGCAGGAGGCGACGCGCCTGACGGTACGTGCTCGCGACTTGGTGGGCGAGGAGGCCTGCGCGGCGATTATCAAACTGGTGCGCGAGAGCGATGCCGAGCTCAATGCCGAGCGCAAGGCAAAGCGCGAGACTGCGGGCTCAAACGCCGATGGCGCCAAGGAGGCCGGCGATGCCCAGTAAGCGCGAGCGCAAACTCATTTCCAAGAATCGCTCGGCACATCACGAGTACTTTATCGATGAGACGTTTGAGTGCGGTATTGAGCTGAGCGGCACCGAGGTCAAGTCGATTCGCGAGCGCGCCTGTCAGATCACTGACACTTTTGCGCTGATTCGTGGCGGCGAGTGCTGGCTCGTCGGCCTGCATATCCACCCTTATAGCCATGGTGGCGTGTGGAATCGCGATCCCGACCGTCGGCGTCGTCTGCTGCTGCACCGCAAGGAGATCGACTTTCTTGACGGCAAACTTCGCAACCGTGGTTATGCGCTGGTTCCGTTGGAACTCTACTTTAATACCGACGGCCGCGTAAAGCTGCTGCTGGGTCTGGGCCGCGGCAAGAAGCTCTACGACAAGCGCGAGGACATGGCCAAGCGTGATGTCCAACGCGAGATCGACCGCGCCCTTAAGGAACGCAACCGCTAGGCACTCTGTATAAGTTGCGGTGGAATGCGGACTGTTTTGCCTGTTTGAGGGGCTATTCAGTCCCTATTTCACCGCAACTGCGGGCGTCTCATCTTTCTTACTGTTCTGACACATATGTCTCAAAGGCGACGTCCGTTATGGGTGCCGCCTTTTTTGTGGGTACATACATTCATGAGGTTCCAACCCGAGCTAGGGGAGTGATCGTTATGGACAAAACTGCGTTCTTTACCATGCCGAGCGGTCTGTACGTGGTGAGCGCTGCGGCAGACGGGTTGCGCGCCGGCTGCGTCATCAACACTGCGGTGCAGGTGACGTCCATGCCGCCGCGTATTTCGGTTGCCGTGAACAAGGACAATGTCACCTCGGGCGTCATCGCATCGGCCAAAGCGTTCGCGCTGACCGTGATCGATCAGACCGCCGACATGCTCTACATCGGTAACTTTGGGTTCCGCACCAGCAGCGATTATGACAAGTTTGCCAAATACGAGACCCGCGAGACGGCTCTGGGCATGCCCTATGTGCCCGAGCATGCGGCGGCCCTGTTTAGCTGCCGTTTGATCGACACTGTGGATGTGGGCACGCATCTGCTGTTTATTGGCGAGGTCGAGGATGCCGAGCGCCTGAGCAGTGAGGCCTCGCTGACCTATGACTACTATCACAAGGTGCTAAAGGGCAAGACGCCGCCCAAAGCCTCGTCGTATCAAGGCTAGAAATGTTCTAAAAATACTTGCATTATGTTATTGAGAATATATACTAATAAGTAAGTACACCAGCAGTCACGTTCGAGAGGAGAACATCATGGCTGAGGAGAAGAAGACGTATAAGTTTGTGTGCACCGTTTGCGGTTACGAGGTTGAGGTCGACACGCCCGAGCTGCCCGAGGATTACGTGTGCCCGGTGTGCGGCGTCGGTCCCGATCAGTTTGAGCTCGTCGAGGAGTAACTCGCAGGCACACGGCGAAAGCCGAACATAGCTCTGTCCAAGGGTCCCGGTCGAATTCTCGGCCGGGACCCTTTTGATTTATCTGACGGTTTAAAACGGTCTCACGTGTTACAGATTAAGACGTTATATCTGGACAGTCACGCCATCCCAATTACATCCCCGTTAGCAGCACGATGTCGAGAATCGTCACGATGACGCCGATTCCTACGAGCAGCGCGTTGAGCGGGCGCGAGTTGGTGTATTTGCCCATGACGCGGGGCGAACTGGTGAGTCGTATGAGCACAAAGACCGTAATTGGCAGCTGAAGCGACAGCAGCGCCTGACTCCAAATGAGACCCTCAAAAGGATTCGGGACGACCAAGCACGCCGCCACTGCGCCGACGAAGCAGGCCGCCACCCCGATCGAGGAATGTCGGTCGTGGATGTCGTATTCCTCGTCGAACATGCCCGCGGTGATGGTGCCCGCCGCCATGCCCGCCGTCACACTACTCGATAGTCCCGCAAACAGCAGTGCCACCGCAAAGATGGTCGAGCTCGCCGGGCCCAAGATGGGGGAGAGCGTGGCCGCTGCGACGGCGAGGTCGTCTACGACAATGCCGTGAGCAAAGAAGGTCGTTGCGGCCAGGATGACCATGGCCGAGTTGATTGCCCAGCCCACGCCCATCGAAAAGAGCGTGTCGAAGAGTTCGTAGCGCAGACGTTCCTCGATAATCTGCTCGCCTTGGCCTTCGAAGTGCATGGATTGGATGACCTCGGAGTGCAGGAAGAGGTTGTGAGGCATAACGACCGCGCCTAGGACACTTACGATAATCGCGGCCGAGCCGGTGGGCATACTGGGTGTGATCCAGCTTGCGGCGGCCTGCGGCCAGTCGACCTTGACCGGCGTAAGCTCAGCCAAAAACGAGAGTCCTACCACGCCTACGAAGGCGATGATCCATCGCTCGGCGCGCTTGTAGGAGTTCGTCATGAGCATCGCCATCGATACTGCCGCCACGATGACGCAGCCCGTACGCACGGGCAGCCCAAAGAGCATTTGAAGGGCAATCGCGCCGCCCAGGACCTCGGCCATGGCGGTGGCGATGGTCGCGAGATAGGCGCTGGCGAGTACCGCGCGTCCCACGATGCGGGGGAGGTAGTGTGTCGTGGCCTCGGCAAGACAGGTGCCCGTGGCGATGCCCAGGTGCGCCGCGTTGTGCTGCAACGCGATGAGCATAATCGTGGACAGCGTGACGATCCACAGCAGCGCGTAGCCAGACTGCGAGCCCGCGGCCATATTGGAGGCCCAGTTGCCCGGGTCGATAAAGCCGACGGTCACGAGCAGTCCGGGGCCAATATGCCGCGCAATGTCTAGGCCTCCGTGACCACCGGTGCGTCGGGAGCCAAAATGATGTTTGAGATGGTTGAGCATGGTGCACTCCTGCGTGCCGTTTGTTTGACGCCGCAAAGGATACCCGTTTTAGGCCAAAAAGTTAACCGAGACTAACAAAATTGTTGTATTTGGATAGGCCGGTGGAAAGGGATTGCCGAAATGTCTTGATCTGTAACAACTAGGGATGGAAATTGGACCTAGGTGTTACAGATCGAGACAGGAAGAAATGGTCCTATGGAAAATCTCGATCTGTAACAGCTGACCGCCAAAACCGGCCCTTCGTGTTACAGATCGAGACAAACCAAAACCGTCCTGCAGAAAATCTCAATCTGTAACATCTAGGCGCCAAAATTGGGTCTTCCTGTTACAGATTGAGATGTTTGAAGCGGTGAGCTTATAGGTCGAACTTGGGGCCCTTGTTGCCGTCCTTGAGGTCGGCGGTGTCCACTCGTAGGGTGTGCGTTACGCGATTGTTTCGAAACGGGCGGGAAACACAACGGGCCGGCGATGCACCTAGTATGCCTAGTCAACTGACTGTCTAAATATCTAGGGGAGGATCGCGATGCAGGCAGATTCCGCTCAGCAGCAGGGCCTTTATCGCCCCGAATTCGATCACGATGCATGTGGCATCGGCGCGCTTGCCGATATCAACGGTGAACGCCATCACCAGATTCTGGACGATGCGCTGTCCATTCTGGTCAACTTGGAGCACCGCGGCGGCACGGGACTCGAGAAGAACACCGGCGACGGCGCTGGCATCCTGTTCCAGGTTCCGCATCACTTTTTCCGTAAAGAGGCTCAAAAGTGCGGCCAGATTCTGCCGGCAGAGGGCGACTATGGCGTGGCCATGCTGTTCTTTCCGCAGGACGACAAGGGCGTAGAGGATGCCCGCCGCGTGTTTGAGGAGGGCTGCGCCGAGGCCGGCGTGCCGCTGCTCTTTTGGCGCGAGGTGCCGGTCGACCCGCACGACCTGGGCGAGACGGCCCGCGCCTGCATGCCCACTATCCTGCAGGCCTTCCTGGGCCGTCCGGACGACACGCCCGCCGGCGATGCCTTCGAGCGCCGCCTGTACGTGTGCCGCCGCACCATCGAAAAGAAGGCCGACGCCGAGTTTGCCCTGCGCGACAAGATCTTCTACGTGTGCTCCATGAGCTCGCGCACCATCGTGTACAAGGGCATGCTGGTCGCCACGCAGATGCGCCGCTTCTTCATCGACCTCAACGACGCCGCCGTCAAGACGGCCGTGGCGCTCGTCCACTCGCGCTACTCCACCAACACCACGCCCAGCTGGGAGCGCGCGCACCCCAACCGCTTTATCATCCACAACGGCGAGATCAATACCCTCAAGGGCAACGTCAACTGGATCCGCGCCCGCGAGCCCAACCTGTACAGCCCCGTGCTGCAGCATGATCTTGAGCGCGTGATGCCCATCATCAACCGCGAGGGTTCCGACTCCGCGATTCTGGACAACGTGCTCGAGTTTTTGGTTATGAACGGTCGCCCGCTTACGCGTGCCGCGTCCATGTTGCTGCCCGAGCCGTGGGACCATAACGACAGCCTGAGTGAGGAGCGCCGCGCCTACGACGCTTACCAGTCCATGCTCATGGAGCCGTGGGACGGCCCTGCCGCCATCGCCTTTACCGACGGCCGTACCCTGGGTGCTGCTCTCGACCGCAACGGCCTGCGTCCCGCCCGCTACTATGTGACGCGCGACGGTCGCTTTATGCTGGCAAGCGAGGTGGGTACCATCGAGGTGCGCCCCGAGAACATTCTGACGAGCGGCTGTCTGGGACCGGGCCAGATGCTCGAGGTCGATTTTGCCCGCGGTCGCGTGATCTACAACGACGAACTGCGCGCCCGCTATGCCAAGGAAAAGCCCTACCGTGATTGGATTGCCGAGGAGACGCTGACCGTTGACGCGCTCGATGAGCCCGTTGCGACAATGCCCGCCGAGGACGCCGAGGTGCCCGCCGCCGTGCGTATGGCCAAGCTCGGCTACCACTGGGATGACGTTGACGAGGTCGTGCGTCCCATGGCCCGGCAGGGCAAGGCGCCGCTCGCCTCGATGGGCATCGATGCGCCGCTGGCCTGCCTGTCCAAGAAGACGCGTTCGTTCTTTGACTATTTCTATCAGCTGTTCGCCCAGGTCACGAATCCGCCGATCGATGCCCTGCGCGAGCACATGGTGACTTCGACCACGCTCTATCTGGGCAACCACGGCAACCTGCTCGAGGATTCCCGCACGGCCTGTCAGCTGGTGCGCTTGGAGCGCCCGTTGCTGAGCGAGGAGGAGTTCGACCGCATCTGCGCCATCGACCGCGTGGGCTTTAAGACCCGTCGCTTCCGTGCCGTCTACCGCCGCGACGCCGGCGAGGGCGCGCTGCAGGCTGCGCTTAAGCAGCTTGCCGAGGACGTTGAGGCTGCGGTCCGCGACGGCGTGAACATCGTGGTGTTGAGCGACCGTGCTGCGGCGGGCGAGGTCCCTGTGCCGTCACTGCTCGCTGTGGGCTGCGTGCACAACCACCTGATCCGCGCCGGCGTGCGTACTTTTGCCGACATCGTGGTGGAGTGCGGCGACGCCGTGTCCCCGCACGACTTTGCGGCGCTGGTGGGCTACTCCGCGAGCGGTATCTATCCGTACAACGCGCATGCGTGCATTCGCGACTTGGCGGCACGCGGCGACCTGGACGTGACGGCCGAGCAGGGCATCGCCAACTACAACAAGGCTGCGACCGCCGGCATCGTCTCCATCATGTCCAAGATGGGCATCTCCACGGTGCAGAGCTACCACTCCGCGCAGATCTTCGAGGCCGTGGGCTTCACTCCGGAGTTCGTCAACGCGTACTTCGCCGGCACGGTGAGCCGTGTGGGCGGTATGGGTGTCGAGGACGTCGAGCGCGAGCAAAACGAGCACTACGACGCCGCGCTCGCTATCCTTAAGAGCCCGGCTCCCGATCAGCTGCCTACGTTGGGCCTGACCAAGTGGCGCCCGCTCGGCGGCGAGGATCACCTCATCGATCCGCAGACCATCTACTTGCTGCAGACCGCCTGCCGTGAGGACAGCTACGACACCTTTAAGGAGTACAGCGCCCGCCTGCACCGCACCGGCCGTGCCGTGCGCCTGCGCGACCTGCTGGACTTTGATGCCAGCGGCCGCACTCCGGTGGCACTCGACGAGGTCGAGCCCGCGCTCAACATCGTCCGCCGCTTTAACACCGGCGCCATGTCGTACGGCTCCATCAGCAAGGAAGCACATGAGTGCATGGCCATCGCCATGAACCGCCTGCATGGCCGTTCCAACTCCGGCGAGGGCGGCGAGGACCCGCGTCGCGAGACCCCGCTGGCTAACGGTGACTCCAAGAACTCCGCCATCAAGCAAGTGGCAAGCGCGCGCTTTGGCGTGACGAGCCGCTATCTGTGCAGTGCCTTCGAGATTCAGATCAAGATGGCCCAGGGCGCCAAGCCCGGCGAGGGTGGCCACCTGCCCGGTAAGAAGGTCTATCCCTGGATCGCCGAGGTCCGTCAGTCCACGCCCGGCATCGGCCTGATCTCACCTCCGCCGCACCACGACATCTACTCCATCGAGGACCTGGCGGAGCTTATCTTCGATCTTAAGAACGCCAACCCCGGCGCTCGCGTGTCGGTCAAGCTGGTCAGCGAGGCCGGTGTCGGCACCATCGCCACCGGTGTGGCCAAGGGTGCCGCCGACAAGATTTTGATCAGCGGCCACAACGGCGGCTCGGGTGCCGCTGCTCGCGATTCCATTTGGCACGCCGGTCTGCCGCTGGAGCTCGGTCTTGCCGAGGCCCAGCAGACGCTGCTGCAAAACGGCCTGCGCTCGCGCGTGGTGCTCGAGGCCGACGGCAAGCTCATGGACGGCACCGATGTTGCCGTCGCCTGCCTGCTGGGTGCCGAGGAGTTTGGCTTTGCGACCATGCCGCTCATCTCGATGGGCTGCCTCATGCAGCGCGACTGCCAGCAGGATACCTGCCCCGCCGGCATCGCTACGCAAAACTGCCGCCTGCGTCGCGGCTTCCGCGGCAAGCCAGAGCACGTCGAGCACTTTATGCTCTTTGTTGCCGAGCAGCTGCGCGAGGTCATGGCGAGCCTGGGCTTCCGCACCGTCGACGAGATGGTCGGCCATCCCGAGTGCCTGCGCCAGATCGAGGTCCCGGGCAACCGCAAGGCCAACCTGCTCGATCTGTCGCCCGTGCTGGCAAGCGCGACCTGTGAGTTTGGTGCCCACATCCCGGGCGCCGACGGCCGTCACTTCCTGCCCCAGATGGCTGCGGACAGCGAGCTCGACAAGACGCTCGACTCCACGTTGTTTGTGCCCTATACGGCCGATGCCCGTGCGCACCTGCGTCCGATTCGCTTCCGCGCCGATATCGCCAACGTCAACCGCTGCGTGGGCACCATCTTGGGCAACGCGGTGACCAAGGCGCATCCCGAGGGCCTGCCCGCCGGCTCCATCACCATCGATTGCGATGGTTCGGCCGGTCAGAGCTTTGGCGCCTTCCTGCCGCGCGGCATTACGCTCAACGTGTGCGGCGACGCCAACGACTACTTTGGCAAGGGCCTTTCGGGCGGCGAGGTGTCGGTGCGCCCCAACCCGCATGCGACCTACAAGTTCGACGAGAACATCATCGTGGGCAACGTTGCGTTCTTTGGCGCTACGAGTGGCCGCGGCTTCATTAACGGCCTGGCCGGCCAGCGCTTTGGCGTACGCAACTCCGGTGCCACGGTGGTGGTCGAGGGCTGCGGCAACCATGGCTGCGAGTACATGACGGGAGGTCTGGCGCTCATCCTGGGCGAGGTCGGGCAGAACTTCGCCGCCGGCATGACGGGCGGCGTGGCTTACGTCTTTGACCAGTACGGCACGCTCGATGCCCGTGTGAACCACGAGAGCGTTGAGCTTAAAGCCCCGACGGCCGGTGAGCTGGCGCAGATTCGTGCGCTCGTCCAGGAGCACGTGGACGCGACGCAGAGCCCGCGCGGCATTAAGCTGCTCTACAGCTTTGAGACGATGAGCAAGCACTTTGTGAAGGTCATTCCGACCGAGTACGAGCGCGTGCTGGCGATTGTCGCCGCCGCCGAGGCCGTCGGCAAGACGCATGAGCAGGCCGAGGAGCTGGCGTTTGACATTGTGACCGGTCGCGCCGACGCCGCCGATGTCGCTCGCTTTGATGTGGCGGGTGGTGTCGCTGGCGCTGTGCCCGCCGCCGCCAGCTCTGTTGCTTCGACCAAGAAGGAGGCGTAAGTGCCATGGGTAAGCCCGGTGCTTTTCTTGATATCGATCGCGTGACCCACGAGCTGCGCCCCGTGGAGGAGCGCAGCCGCGATTTCGATCCGCTGTACGTGGAGCTCGACGACGATGCGCGCCGTGCCCAGGCGAGCCGCTGCATGATGTGCGGTGTGGCGTTTTGTCAGATGGGCGCGAGCTTTGGCAAGGCACGTCCGAGCGGCTGTCCGCTGCACAACCTGATTCCCGAGTGGAACGAGCTGGTGTACCGCGGCCGTTGGGACGAGGCTGCCGAGCGCCTGTCACTCACCTCGCCCATGCCCGAGTTCACGAGTCGCGTGTGCCCGGCGCTGTGCGAGGCCGCATGCAACCTGGGCTCGGTCGATGGCCAGCCCACGACGATTCATGACAACGAGCGCGCGATTAGCGACCATGAGTGGGCCAACGGCGGTCCGCACCGCTTTGAGCCGGCAGGGGAGGGTGCACCCACGGTTGCCGTGGTGGGTTCCGGTCCCGCTGGTCTGGTGGCAGCATGGGAGCTTGCGCGTCGTGGCGCCCGCGTGACGGTGTTTGAGCGCGACGACCGCCCGGGCGGTCTGCTCATGTACGGCATTCCCAACATGAAGCTCGAGAAGTCCGTGGTCGAGCGTCGCGTGGCGCTCATGCGCGAGCTGGGCATTGTGTTCGAGCTGAGTGCCGACGTGAGCGATTCCAAGGTTACCGCCAAGCTCGACGACTTTGACGCCGTCGTGGTGGCTGCCGGCGCCCGTGCTCCGCGTGGGCTTTCGGCTGCGAACATTGATGCCCCGGGCGTGGTGTATGCCGTGGACTACCTGGCGGCTTCGATCGTCTCGGTGCTCGATGGCGGCGAGCCCGCGGTGAACGCGCGCGGCCTGGACGTTGTGGTCATTGGCGGTGGCGATACCGGCAACGACTGCGTGGGTACCGTGGTACGCCAGGGTGCGCGTAGCGTGCGCCAGTTTGAGTTCTTGCCGGCGGCGCCTGATGCGCGCGCGGCGAGCAACCCCTGGCCGCAGTGGCCAAACGTTAAGAAGACCGACTACGGCCAGCAGGAGGCTATTGCTGCGATGGGCGGCGAGATGCGCGCTTGGGGCGTGGATACGCTCGAGGTGCTGCTGGACAAGAAGGGCGCGGCCGCGGGCCTGCGCGTGGTCGATCTGGATTGGTCGGCTGGCAAGCCCGAGCGCATCGCGGGCTCCGAGCACGAGGTGCCGGCCCAGCTGGTGCTCATCGCCTGCGGCTTTACGGGTCCCGAGCATGGCGTGTTCGATGCGGTAGGCGTGCCTGTTGCCACCGCTGGTCGTCCGCTGCCTGTGATGGCTGCTGAGGGCTCGCACCTCGCGGCACGTGCTGACAACGTTGCCGCGGACGCCACGCCGGTATACGTGGCCGGTGACGCTCGTAACGGCAGCTCGCTCGTGGTGAACGCTATGGCCGACGCCCTGGCCTGCGCTGCCGAAGTCGCCGACGCGCTGGAGCTGTAAAGTAGTCATTTAAGAACGTCCCCAATGACTGGTCATTTTTGTCTAGTCGTTGGGGACACTCTTTGCGAGCGGTTCGTTCGTTTGTCGACGCGCGAGTGTCCATTCGGCGTCTTCTTGAGCTGTGGTGCTCTGCTGTTTCTGTGGTGGCCGGGGGCGCTTGGCTCAAAAGGGCGGGTTGGCCGCCTATGTTTACCTGCGGTTTTGTTCCAGTGCGCATTTTCGGTCAAGCTTTTCGTCAAGTGTTTGGTCAGCATCTGGTTTGCAGCCGGAGGCCTATTTTGCCCGCGCTGGTCGTGGCTGCCCACCCTCCTCGTAAGCTCAAATTGAGGTCCATCAGTTTGAGGAGGATGCCATGACTGATCACGCTTTAGATCGAGCGCAGCTGGCCGAAGCCGTCGGCAACGATATTGCCGACATGGCCCATTTTTGGATGCTGCGGAAGTTCCAGTTTTTGGAGCCGGCGCGTGAACAGTTCGAGATCATTGTCGACCCGTGGCTCAGCTATTGCACCGAGCCTTCGCAAAACGAAATCATGGCCTACAACATGGCGTTTACCGATTGGCTGCTCTTCGAGCGCTCCTATCGCCATGGCAAGACGCTGCTCGAGCTGTATGTTGACGAGCCGCCGGCATCGCTTTCGCCTGCCTCGCTCAAGCGGCTCGAGCAGGTACGCGACACGCAGTATTTCTCGCGCTTTGGCATTTTGGACAAGGATCCTGCGAACGGCATAGTTGCGCTGAAGGATACGCGCACCGACCGTCGCTTTGATGTCTACGACCCGCATATCGTGCAAAAGGAGCATTGGAGCGACGGCGCGATTGCGGTGCGCCTCGCTTGCGTCGACGATGTCTGGCTGACGGCGGGACAGCTCTATCTGTATGACATCGCACGCCTGAGTGACACGGCGGTCGATGGGCCTGGTGCGGTGCATCCGGAGGACCTGCAGGATGGCTTTGACACCTCGTGCATCAGCTTCTTTTTGTGCCTGGTCCGCGACATCATGGGCGCCCAGGGGCGGTACGTAAAGTCGCTCAATAATTATGAGCAGGAGTGGGAGTAGGGGATGTGACTGGTGTCGCCCTGCTGCCCCTGACTTTGTCTCGATCTGTAACGTTTGGCGGCTGTTTGGGCCCGTAACTGTTACAGATTGAGACGGAAGGTTGGCGGCTGCCGAAAGATCTTGTTCTGTAACAACTAGAGGCTCAAAGACTGTCTTCCTGTTACAGATCAAGACATTTGTCAGCGGAGGCAACGGTGACGATGGCCCATTTGTCTGACGTGGCGGTGATGAAAGTGCCTAATACCGTTCTCAAACACAAACATGCGACTCGCAACACGTTGGCGCGGAATAGAATGCTCGCGCGGCTCACGGAGACGGCCAAGCAAGGTGCGCTGCTCGCAACGCATGACAATACCGAGCTCATGTGGCTGCGACGCCATGTTGGAACCGACGATATCGCGGAGCCCGAGCCGTACCTGTTCTGTTTTCAGCATGATTGGGATGCATTGACGCCGGCGGAGCGAGCGCTGAGGACTATCAAAGGGCTTGCGGAATTTCATCCCGATTGGGCGTTTTGGGGCTATGACGCGGCGCTTTTGTGGGGTCTGGAGGTGCCGAATGATCTGCTCGGGCCGCGCTTTCTTGTTAAGACGGGTTGTTCGGTGACGTTGAGCGGCGGGTGCAGGTTGTTGCGTCCGCAGATGGCGGGCGCGCTCGAGCGTGTTGATGGCGTGCGGGTGACGTCGTTTTGGCGCACGGTGGAGGATTGCTTACTGCGTGCGCCGTTCTCCTACGGGTTGGCGATTGCCGATTCTGCACTGCGGGCGAAAGGCGTATCACGTTGGGATTTGTGCGAGCGCCTCCGCGCCGATTGCGAGGGCAGGCGAGGGTATCGCAGGGCACAGGTGATTGCGTCGTATGCGGACGGGCTGTTCGAAAACGGCGGCAAGTCTCGGTTCCGAGCGTTCTTTATTGCGTACGGCTTTCCAGTTCCGGAGCTGCAGGTGGAGTTTCGCGACCCGCTCGATTCGAGCCAGGTGTTTCGCGTCGACTATTTTTGGCGGCTCGAGAACGGGACGTGTGTCATCGGCGAGCTCGACGGGAAGGGAAAGTATACCCTGCAGGATGGTGGGGATCGGGGGTCGGTCGACCCATTCGTGGCAGAACGTCAACGGGAGTCCCATCTGACAATGCTCGGGCACAAGGTGCTTCGGTTTACGTTTGATGAGCTCAAGAATCCGGGGAAGCTGGTTGAGAAGATGAGGTTGGCGGGTATTCCGCGACGGCCCGATTTGACTGAGGAGTGGAGACGTCAGTGGTATGGGCGCTGAGAGGTTTTGTCTCGATCTGTAACATCAGGGGGCCCAATAACCCAGTACCTGTTACAGATTGAGACATTTCCCTGGTTTCGCTGGGGTGGGACTGCAACGTATTCCGTCCCCCACATCCTCTCGTCCCTCCGTTAACCGATATGTTCGACTTTAGGTCGCTGCATTAGGTGATAATGGACAAATGTTCAAGTTAATCGTGAGGGAGGAGCTCGATATGGCGTCTGCCGATCGTTCCACGTTGTTTATCAATGCGACCATCCTAGATGGTTCGGAACATATGGAGCCGCAGCCCGACATGGCCGTGGCCGTTGAGCGCGGTGTCATCACGTGGATGGGGCCGAGTGCTGTGGCGCAGGCGCCTGCAGGTGCCGAGGTCATCGACCTGGCAGGTGCGTATCTCATGCCAGGCCTCATCAATATGCATGTGCATCTGTGCGGTTCGGGCAAGCCGGTTTCGGCGGGCGATGCAGGCGCGCTGATGAAGAAGCTCGATAATCCCGTGGGGCGCGCCATCGTGCGCCATATTCTTAAGGGCAGCGCCCAACAACAACTGGCAAGCGGCGTGACCACGGTGCGCGGCGCGGGCGACCCACTGTTTGCCGACATCGCCGTTCGTAATGCCATCGACGCCGGCAAGTATCAAGGCCCTCGCCTGGTGGCGCCGGGAACGGGCGTCACGGTGCCGGGCGGCCATGGTGCGGGCTTGTTCGCCCAGGTGGCAAACAGTCCCGCCGAGGCAGCCGAACAGGTGCGCGACCTGTATGCGCGCGGTGCCGACGTCATTAAGCTGTTCGTAACGGGCGGTGTGTTCGATGCGACCGAGGTGGGCGAGCCGGGCGTGCTGCGTATGCCGGTGGAGGTTGCCGCGGCGGCGTGCAAGGCGGCGCACGATATGGGCCTTCCGGTCATGGCCCATGTCGAGAGCACCGAAGGTGTGAAGGCCGCGCTTCAGGCCGGCGTCGACACAATCGAGCACGGCGCTCCGATGACCCCCGAGATCCTTGAGCTGTACCGCGGCGCCGCGGGAACACAGCTCGAGGGACGCGCGCCGAGCGTGACCTGCACAATCAGCCCCGCACTGCCGTTTGTACTGCTCGATCCGGAAAAGACCCATTCTACCGATACGCAAAAGAAGAACGGCGACATCGTGTGCTCGGGCATCATCGAGAGCGCCCGTGCCGCACTGGAAGCTGGCGTTAAGGTGGGCCTTGGCACGGACTCAAGCTGCCCGTTCGTGACGCAGTATGACATGTGGCGCGAGGTCGCCTATTTTGCCAAGTATGTCGGCGTGAGCAACGCCTTCGCACTGCATGCAGCCACGCAGGTTAATGCCGAGCTGCTGGGGCTGGGCGGCGATACTGGCACGATCGAGTGCGGCAAGGCCGCCGATATCCTGGTGACGCGCAAGAATCCGCTCGATGACCTGTGCGCACTGCGTGAGCCGATGCACGTGATGTGCCGTGGTGATCTGGTGCGCAAACTCAAGGTGAAGCGTATTCCCGAGGTGGACGCCGAGCTCGACACGATTATGGCCATGCCTGCCGAGGCGTTGGCCGAGGAGCTTGCCCGCGACGGCGTGGCGTAAGCGCGCGATATGGCGATGCGACAAGGGGGCAATCCTTTTGTCATAATTAGAAAAAGCCGAGGTCTCAACACGAGGCCTCGGCTTTTATTTGTCCCATGGTATGGCGGCTATGAGCGCGTCTCCATCTTGGCATGGCACTTGGGGCAGGTGACGCGGATCTTGCCTTTGCCCTTGGGAACGGAGAGCATCTGGCCGCAGTTGGGGCACTTGAGATAGGCCGTGGTCTTGCGGCCCTTCCACATCTTCTTGGCTGTGCGCTTGGCACGTTCAAAGTCTTCCTTGCTAGTACCGGCTGCGCGCGAGGCGTTGGCCGCTGCAGCTCCGCCGCCCAAGCTAGCTACAAACTTGCCCAAGCCGGGTACGTTTGCAGTCGCGGCGACAAAGGCCTCGTTCTCCTTGTGACGTGCGTCGATATTTTTGGACAGGCCGCGCAGCACGCCAATCACGATTACGGCGATGGCAATCCAGCTGAGCCACTGGATGCGGGCTATCGATCCGATCATGGCGATGATAATGCCTGCGAAGCCCATCACGATGGTGAGTTCGTCAGCGCCATTGCGGCCCTTCATAAAGTCATTCATGCAAATTGCCTTTCATTCGATATGCCGCACGCCTTTATACCCGATTTAGAGCAAGGGGGACAGGTTAATCTGCACCAATGTGGTGCAAACGTACCTGTCCCCGGAATACCAAGACGGTGCAAAGAAGTCTGTCCCCAATGCCCCAATTACTTGGAGAGTTTGTCGACGACGCGTTCGATTTCGGCGAGCTTGGCGGCTTTGAGGTCTTCGTCGCCCGATTCGATTGCCGAAGTCACGCAGCCCTCGATATGCGCCTTGAGCACGTCGGCGTTAATGCGCGCGAGGAGCGCCTGTGTGGCCATGAGCTGCGTGGAAATATCGACGCAGTAGCGGTCCTCATCGACCATCCGCAGGATGCCGTCGATCTGACCGCGTGCCGTCTTGAGCATGCGGGTCACCGATTTATGGTCTGCCATCATAGCGGGTCCTCGTTTCTGGTCGATGGGGTCGAATGCTTCTGGTAGCTGCTACGCGGCGGCCACGGACAGGGCGTGGAACTTCTCGCCCGCGGCCTCGACAGCGGCGGCGAGCTGCTCGGCGGTCACGGTGTCGGCGCACTCCACTTGGACGGTCTGGGTCTCGTGATCGGCGTCGGCGTCGGTCACGCCGGCTACGTTGAGCAGCGCCGTCTCGACGGTGGCGTCGCAGTGGCCGCACATGAGGCCGGAAGTCTTGATTGTGAAACGCATGGGTATTCCTCTCTGTTGTGTCGGCTTTCCCAGGCACCCGACCTTGACCTTCAAGCCGTCGCTCGCGTACCAAAGTACGCGTCGCTCCTCTTTCAGGTCAATCTCGGGCACCTGGAAAACCCGTTCTAAATGGACTTAATGGTGATCCTATTTTGCCACTTTGGGCTTAAAGGATTTTAGGCGCAGAGCGTTGCTTACGACACATACGCTCGACAGGCTCATGGCCGCGGCGCCAAACATCGGCGAGAGCTGCCACCCGGTGAGCGGGAGGAACACGCCCGCCGCCAGCGGAATGCCGATGCCGTTGTAGAACAGCGCCCAGAACAGGTCCTGCTTGATGTTGCGGATCGTGGCGCGCGAAAGCTCGATGGCGCGGGCGACGTCCATGAGGTCGCTGCGCATGAGTACCACGTCGGCGCCCTCCTTGGCGATGTCGGCGCCGGTGCCGATAGCAAGGCCCACGTCGGCGCGCGCCAGGGCGGGGGAGTCGTTGATGCCGTCGCCCACCATGGCGACCTTACTGCCCGCATCCTGCAGCTCGCGCACGTGGCGCTCCTTGTCGGCGGGAAGCACGTCGGCGATGACCTGCTTGCTGGTCAGTCCCACGCGGCGGGCGATGGCCTCGGCCGTCACGTGGTTGTCGCCGGTGAGCATGCGCACGTCGACGCCAAGCGAGCGCAGTGCGGCGATGGCCCCGGCGCTCGTCTCCTTGACCTCGTCAGCCACGGCAATGGTGCCGGCAAGCTCGCCGTTCTTGGCAAAGAACAGCGGCGTCTTGCCCTCGGCGGCAAATTGTTCGGCAAGACCCGCGGGCACGGTAACGCCCAGCTCGTCCATCAGGCGTACGTTGCCGGCTGCAATGGCGTTTTGCCCCTCGCGCGCCGTAACGCCTCGCCCGGGCACGGCAGTAAAGTCCTCGACCATGCGCGCGACGATCCCGCGTGTCTCACACTCGGCCATAATCGCCTCGGCCAGCGGGTGCTCGCTCGAGCGCTCCAACGCGGCGGCCAACTTGAGCAGCGCCTTTTCGCTCATGGCGGGCGAGCCGTCAGCGCGCGTGGCTACCACGATATCGGTCACGGCAGGCTTGCCGCGGGTGACCGTGCCCGTCTTATCGAGCACCACGGTGCCCACGCTGCGCAGGTTCTCCAGCGCCTCGGCGCTCTTAAACAGAATGCCCATCTCGGCGCCCTTGCCGGTGCCGACCATAATGGCGACGGGCGTGGCCAGGCCCAGCGCGCACGGGCAGCTGATCACCAGCACAGCGACGGCGGAGGTGAGCGCCTCATTCACGTCGCTGGTCAGTGCCATCCACACCACAAAGGTCACGGCCGAGATCACGAATACCACAGGCACGAACACGCCGGCGACCTTGTCGGCCAGTCGAGCAATGGGTGCCTTGGTGGCGTTGGCGTCCTCGACGAGCTGGATAATCTTGGCGAGCGACGTGTCAGCGCCCACACGCGTAGCGCGGAAGGTAAACGATCCGGTGCGGTTGACGGTGGCGGCGTTGACGGTGGCGCCGGCGGTCTTCTCCACGGGGATGGACTCGCCGGTCAGTGCGCTTTCGTCCACGGCCGAAGCGCCCTCGAGTACCACGCCGTCGACAGGGATGGACTCGCCGGGGCGCACACGCAGCACCTGGCCGGGCAGAATGGCATCGACATCGACGGTGGTCTCGGTACCGTCGACGGCCACGACGGTCGCGGTCTTGGGCGCCAGGTCAATGAGCGCCTCGATGGCGCCGCCAGTCTTGGATTTGCTGCGTGTCTCGAGATATTTGCCTACGGTGACGAGCGACAAGATCGTGCCGGCGCTCTCAAAATACAGGTTGTCCATGCTCGTCATCATGGCCTCGTGGACCTGACCCGCGGCTAGCTGGTCGGCCATGATGAACATGGCGTAGAGCGACCAGGCGATGGACGCGGTGGCGCCCACGGCAATAAGGGCGTCCATGGTAGGCGCGCCGTGCGTAAGCGATTTAAACCCGTTGATAAAGTATGCGTCGTTGACGTAGACGATGGGAATGAGCAGGACGAGCTCGGTGAGCGCGAGCGTCATGCTGTGGGTGTGGTCGGTGAAGACGCCGGGCAGTGGCCAACCGAGCATGTGCCCCATGCCT
Organism: uncultured Collinsella sp.; assembly: GCA_902470095.1. Lineage (GTDB taxonomy): Bacteria > Actinomycetota > Coriobacteriia > Coriobacteriales > Coriobacteriaceae > Collinsella. The sequence goes on along the minus strand of CABRFG010000009.1, from coordinate 6,510 downwards.
ATGTAGAACAGTGGGATGAGGAAGATGATCGAGATGATGAGGCGGGTGCGCATGGCAGAGGCGGCGGCCTCCAACTTTTTGGTCGGCGACTCCATATGGGCGGCGCCGGACCTGGCTTGCGCGTTGCCGTTTGAGTTGGCGGCATCGGTGCCCGTGCTAACGGGCGAGGCCGAATAACCCGCGCGATCGACGGCGGTACAGATGTCGTCGGGGGAGACCTGCGCGGGGTCGTAGTCGACCAGCATGGAGCCGGCGAGCAGGTTGACCGCGACGCTTTGGACGCCGTCGAGCTTGCTCACGGCACGGTCCACGTGCGCCTGGCAGGCGGCGCACGTCATGCCGCCCACATCGAACTTATCTTGAGCCATGGCTTCTCCTTTCTGTGGCGTAGTGTCGGAAATGTTAACCATCCGATACTATACACCCATACCCCCTGGGGGTGTCCAGTGGAGATTGAAATGTATGACATTCTGGTATTGGTCGAGGTGATAGCCAGGTCGGCGGACCGTAGCCGGTCTAATGTCTCAATCTGTAACAACTAGACCCGTTTTTGTCGAGTAACTGTTACAGATCGAGACATTACATCGAGCCACAACTTAACGTCTCAACCTGTAACGCCTAAGGACCGTTTTTCCTGCTAGATGTTACAGATCGAGACAAACCGTCCGCGGTCAACTCAAATGTCTTGATTTGTAACATCTAGAGAGGTTTTTGACCCCTTACTGTTACAGATCGAGACAATTGCCGGGGAGGGGTCCCGTCACGGCAAGACGCCCGCCGCCTAGATACAGAACCCGGGGATCACACAGGTTAGCTTGCTTGGCTTTTCCGCAGGCGTTGCGTACGTAAAGACGTCGCCGTCGTGCCCCACGCGGTTCATATAGAGCGTGCCTTCGCTCTCCGATGTGTCGGGGCTCACCGTGCGCTCCCACCAACAGGTGTCCTTGCCCTTCCACTGGCGGACCATCGTCTCGTTCGTGGAATACGGGCTCACCTTGAGCTCGCGGAAGAGCTGATACTCCCTGCCCTCGCCGTTGTAGATGTCTGCCAGGTAGTGATAGCCCTCGGTAAACGAATCGGGCGGTTGCGTACCGCACAGCTCGACCATGGCGGGCAGCCAAAGGGTTGCGGGCAACTCGCTCAGGCACGATGCGCTGTTGGCGGCGCCCACATTGTTCGAGACCTTCTTGACCCCTTTAATGAGTGCGCGCAACTCGTTGGGCAGCAGCTTAAGGCCGTCGCCGTTGAGCCATTCCCGCAGCTCGCAATCTGCCCAGCCGGCGCTCGGCGGTTCAGCCGCAGCGTTGCGCTCGGCAATACCCGCGTCGAACATAAACGTTAGTCCGGCCTTGCCCGTCCCGTCCAGAAGCTCATCGTGGCGGATGCCCACAAGCTGCGCGCCAACCTGCAGCCCGTTGGTGAGCGTGACACGCTTGGTACACGGATAGGGGATATGCCCATCGGCATCGAGCAGATGATAGCGCCTGGCAATCTCGCGTGCCTCGCTACGGGTCTCGGTGGCCTTAATCTTGAGCGAAATCTCCTGCAGCTGATCCCAAGTGTAGTCGTCAAGTGAACTGCGGATGCCGTCCAGGTAGTCGGGGATGCCAAAGCCATGGGTTGCCGCCCCGATAACGCCTAGCCCCGCAACGGCTGCGACAACGCCACCGATAATAAAGCGGCGGCGGGTCATGGCATCGTGCCGGGCCTGCTCCAGGATCTCTCTCGCGCGCTCGCCGGCGACGTCGACCTTAAGGTGCGTACCGGAGTCGATGTCAATTGCGGTGTCACTGCCCGCGCCCTCGCGGCCCTCGGATTCGGCATCGGTGAGGTATGCCGAGAGCACCTCGAGCATCTGCTGTTCGGTGGGACGATCACGCTGCTCGACTGAGATGCCTTTCATGATGATTTGGACGAGCGCCTCGTCGTCACTGCATCGCGGCTCGAGCGGCGCCGGCTTGGTCTTGGTCTTTATGAGGTAGAACGAACCGGTTGCCGCGGCACCCGTCGACTCCACATCGAACGGTTTGCGACCGCTGTAGAGCTGGTACAGAATGCTCGAAAGCGCGTAGACATCGATTGCGGGCGAGCGGCGAAGGGCCGCGATGCCTTCGATATCCTGCGTGAGCATCTCGGGCGCGGCGTATGCGGGCGTGGCAAAGCGCCAGATGTCGGCGCGCCGGGTGATCGTGTCATCGCCGAGGGCCATGGTCGCGGAGCCCATGTCGATGAGGCAGGGGTCAAAGGAGCAATCGACGATCTGCTGCTCGAGCGTTCGACTGGTGGTACGGAACATGATATTGGCGGGCGACAGGTCGCGATGGACGACCGGATTTACGAGTCCCTGGGTCATCAGGAGTGCGCGAAGCACGGCGTTTCCAACGGCGGCCACCATCTGGGTGGTTAGCCCGCCCGAGGCATCGTGCGGAAGCAAGGGCAGCGCCTGCTTGAGCGAGGTGCCCTCGACCCACTCCATGAGGATGAGCGGGTCGTCCTCGCACGATCCATAGCCATAGACGCGCGGAAATCCGCGCAGGTGCGAGACAGTGCACAGATGACGGTACTCCTCGAACAGCGCGGCGGTATTGGCCAGGTGCGCAGCCGCTTGCTCGGCGGAGCGGTCGGGGGCTTGGCCGGAAAGGATGGCATTGTCCTTGAGTAGCTTGACGGCAAAGACCTCGCCGCTCGTGTTGGTCGCGCGCAGCACGTGCCCGATGTTGCCGTTGTTGCGGTGGGCCGTCTGGAGAATAAGCGTCATAAACCGACGCTTGGCGTCGTCCTCGGCGCTGGGGTCGACCGCCACGGCGGTATCGAACGTATCGAGACGGACGAGTTTGTCGCCATAGGCGCTATCGGTAGTATCCATGGCGTTCCTTTGTCTGGCATGGGTTGCCGCACGTTTACGCGAGCAGTGCGGATATCGGTAAAGTACCATGATAGCCGCACTGCCCACGTATACCGCTGAGCATTGTCGTTTACGACACAGAAGGTAGAAGACGAAAGACGGACGGCGACCGTCTTCCGATCGCTGTCCGTGCTAGTCCACAATGACAAGGAATGTCGTGTAGAGACCCAGATGGAGCCTGTCGCTGTTGGCGATTTCCACGGGGGGATAGACTTTGCCGGGTTCGCGTTGGTCGCGCGGCGGCTCAATCACAATATCGCCGTCGCCCGCGCCCGATTCGAGCACTGTGCCGTTGGTCGATCCAAGGCCCTGGGCGTACCAGTGCTCACCCTCGAGCCAAATGCGAAGATGCTCGCGCGAGGCGTCGGCGCCTACATCGGTGATGCTGGGCGAGGTTTTGGGCAAAGAACCAATCACGGTGCCGCGCGGATCGCGTGTGAGGGGATGGATTTGCATGTCGGCGCAGTTGTCGGCATGGGTTCTGAGCAGACCGAGGTTGGGAGCGACGGTGTGCGGCTGCTCCAGGCTGCTCATAAAGCCGCGTCCGACGGTAGTTTCGGTGGTGCCAAAGTGCCCGCCCGTCTTGCTGGCGCAAAAGCGCTCGACGGTGGTCACGCCCTGAACGGGATCGGCGAGCGCCCCCGTTGCCACAAAGAGCATAAGGTAAAGCGTGCTTTTCTCGCGCACGGCATTGCCGTCAAAGTTGTCGATGCGATTGAGGGCATTTGCATATAGGCGGCTGTCCAGCTTGTAGCTGGCGAGAGCCGACATCATTTCGTTGGCGGCCGGACCGCGATAGTGCTCGGCGATTGCCCGATAGGCGGACTCGCCGCCGCCGAGCTTGCTGCAGATTGCCGAGGAAAGGTTGAGCGTGGTGACGGTAAAGTCGCTGTAGATGGAGGGCGCGCACTGGTCAGGCTTGCGATGGACGATGTAACGGGTGAGATACGAGCGGTTGGAAGAGCATTTCTCGAGCAGGGTACTGCCGAGATAAGAGTTTCCATTGATGAGCATTCGGGCGATCTCGAGATGTTTAAGACCGCCGAACGAGCGAATATCGTTATAGAGGACCGAGCAAGGCGTCTCTGCTGCCACGGATACCTCCTTTGATTGCTTCCTAGCCAATATGGCGATAGGAATTAATGGCCCCCGGTGGGCGACGTATTAAATGGCTGCGCAATATATAGCGTAACCAAAGCAACATTATAGGCCACATGTTCGAAATTGCAGGAAGACCGAGAGATTTTGGTTGGACTGAACGGAAATCCCCCTCTGTCTTGTTCTATAACATTTGGACCCGGTTTTGCCCTGCATCTGTTACAGATTGACACAATCGGCCAGGCCCACCTCGTCCGCCTCGTCATCTGTGGTTTACGTGGGGGCATACGGAGTACGGGTATACTAACCGGCGGCGAATCTGCTCCATCGCTTAGAGCTGCTGCGTCTGGACGGCGCGTGATAGGGCTGCCAAAGCGATCGCCAGCGTGCTGAGCAACGTCCTCTCTGTGCGCACCTGTTTTTGTATGTATTAGCGCACTACCAAGCACGCCCGCGCGGCCGCATGCCGCGCTCATGACGCGTGCAGATAAGGAACAACAACATATGCGTAATTCTGTATCCGACGTCACCGACGCCGAGATTCTGGACGAGGCCCGCGAGGCCATGACCCAGGCTGCCTTCGATGCCGCCGATGAGGCCAATGCTGCCCAGGCCGTCGAGTCCGCTACCGAGAGCCTGCCCGCCTTTAACGAGCTGGGGCTTTCGGACGAGATACTCCGTGCTATCGAGAACCTGGGCTACACGGCGCCGACGCCCGTGCAGGCCGGCTCGATCCCCGTGGTGCTCGAGGGTCGCGACCTGCTTGCCGCCGCTCAAACCGGCACCGGCAAGACGGCCGCCTTCTTGCTGCCGACCATGAACAATCTGGAGCACATTGCTCCGCCCAAACCCGTGCGCGAGCGCGGCGGCCGCAACCGCCGTCGCGGTGCCAAGAAGCCCGAGGGCAACGGCCGCGGCCCCGTGATGCTCGTCATCACCCCCACGCGCGAGCTCGCCCAGCAGATCGACGAGGTCGCGAGCAAGATCGCCGACGTCACCGGCCATGTCGCCGTGACCGTCGTGGGTGGCGTGAGCTACAAGCCGCAGACCGCGGCACTCAAGTACGGCTGCGATATCCTGGTCGCCACGCCGGGCCGTCTGGTCGACCTGATCGAGCAGGGCGCCTGCCACCTGAACGAGGTCAAGGTTCTGGTACTCGACGAGGCCGACCGCATGCTCGACATGGGCTTTTTGCCCGCCGTCCGCCGCATTGTGCGCGAGACGCCGGCCGAGCGCCAGACGCTGCTGTTCTCGGCGACGCTCGACGAGGAGGCCGTGGGCGAGATCACCGACCTGGTGAGCGATCCGGCTCGCGTGGAGATCGCGCCCGCCACGTCGACCGCCGACACCGTTGACCAGTTTGTGTTCCCGGTGTCCATCGAGGCCAAGAATAACCTGTTGCCCGAGTTCCTCAAGAAGGAGGGCCCGGAGCGCACCATCGTCTTTATGCGCACCAAGCATCGCGCCGACAGCTGCTGCCGTCGTCTGGAGCGTAAGGGCATCAAGGCCGCCGCGATTCATGGCAACCGCAGCCAGGCCCAGCGCGAGCGCGCGCTTTCTGCCTTCCGCGACGGCACCGTCGACGTGCTGGTGGCAACCGATGTTCTCGCCCGCGGCATCGACATTAGCGACGTGCGCTACGTCGTGAACTTTGACGTGCCGGCCGAGCCGACCGACTATATCCACCGCATTGGCCGTACGGGCCGCGCCGGCGAGCTGGGCTGGGCCATTACGTTTGTGACCGAGCAGGACGTTGATGAGTTCTACGAGATCGAGAAGCTCATGGACAAGACGGCCGATATTTACGAAGCCGGCGACCTGCACGTGGGTCCCAACCCGCCCGCCGTTGACCCCGAGCGCGATCCTGCTGCCTTTAAGGTGAAGAAGAAGACCAAGCGCGGCAAGTCCAAGAGCAAGAAGAAGCTTGAGCAGGCGCGTCGCGACGGCAAGCGCAACGGCGATGACTACGGCGATGTGGCCGGTCGTTCCAACCGCGGTCGCGACGAGCGTCGCGGCGACGGCGAGCGTCCGAGCCGTCCCAAGCGCGGCGGCAAGACCCGCGTGCGCGAAGGCGTTCAGGCTCGCGTGGACGAGGCTGTTGAGAGCGTGGCCCGCGAGGTGGCTGCCGAGGAGCGCGGCGGTGCTGTCGAGCAGGCCCCGCGTGGCAACCGTGCCGAGCGTCGTGCCAAGCAGTTCCAGGGCGAGGCACATCGCCGCCGCCGCGAGGACGAGGATCGCGGTGGCCGTCGTCGTGTCGAGCGCGAGGACGAGGGCCGCGGTTCGCGCGGTGGCAAGCGCGGTTCGGGCGACCGCCGTCGTTCCGGTCGCGATGGCGAGCGCGGTGGCCGTGACGAGCGTCGCGGCGGCGAGGGTCGTGGTGAGCGTGCTGCCCGTGGCGGTGAGTCCCGTGGCGGGAAGCGCTTTGAAGAGCGCGGTAGCCGCGGCGGCGAGCGTCGCGAGGGTGCTCGCGGCAATGGCGGCCGCGGCGGCGCTGGTCGTTCTAACGA
>CABRFG010000008.1 GCA_902470095.1 uncultured Collinsella sp. | reverse complement strand
GTCCTTATCAATTGTGCTGCGTGCGTCAGCCCATTCCTCGCCGAACTTCATGTCGGGCGTGCCGATGCCCTGTTCTTCTTCACCATAAAGAACAAGCTCACCAGTCTCTGCTGCTGGCTTGTAGTAGCTAACGCCGCTGGGATTTGACAACGTAAACGTCACGGCGCCGCAGCCGTTTTGGTCGATTGCCATCTCATGAATGTCGAGCGTATATCCGTTGCCTTCAACGGACAGATTGACCTCCTGGACTGCACCCTCCAGGCTTTGAGGCGCGTTGCCGTCACCAAACTCTCTGGTGTAGGTATATTTAGTCCCCGACGAACCACCGTTGGTCCAGGTAATGGAATCCCCGTTGCCGTGGTTTCCCCAGGCTGAGGCAAAATATTTGGAATTGACAACGGCGTAAGCGACCCCTCCAGTCGCCAAAACTCCAGCAAGGCATCCGATTACGGCAACATAGAAAGGCTTCGCGTGGCCCTTTCGATGAAGCGGCTCACCCGCAGCGGTATTTAGGACGCGATCTGCAAGATCGCTATCGGCTTGGATGAACTCGAAGGCCTGCTTGATTTGATTGGATTTCACGGTCGCCCTCCTCTAGGATGAACTTGAGCTTCGATCTGCCGCGAGCTAAACGCGTTCGAACAGTCGCGGCTGGCACATGCAATAACTCGGCAATCTCTGAGGTCGAAAAGCCCAGATAGTAATAGAGCATGATGGGAACACGGAATCGTTCCGGAAGTCGCATAACGTCTGACAGGACCGCCTTGGTCTCCTCCTGCGCCGTCGAAAGTGAATCGGCCAGGTTCTCAATATCCTCCACACGCCTCCATGGCTTTCGAAAGAGCGATTTGCATTCATTGATCGTGACCCGGATAAGCCAGCGACGAAGATGTTCCCAACTTTCAAAGTTTCCATCGCTTTTAAGCAACTTAAGAAAGACGTCTTGAGCAATATCGTCAGCATCGGCACGATCGCGCAGATACGTCAATGCGATTCGAAACACGACATCCCTGTGATCTTCAACCGCCTGTCTAAAAGCTTGTTCTTCCATAATCACCTCCCGGTGATGCTGATGTTTGTTACTGAGGCCCTCACCATAGATACGCTTTGACCGAACGGATTGTTTCAAATTCAAGCAGGGAAAACCTACCAAAATAAACCTGTCCCTTTTTGGCAGGTTTTCTTCAACAACAAAAGACCCGCTTCCCTGTTGGGAAACGGGTCTTTGGAAGGGCGGTTAACGTACTTGGAAGTTACTCCTCGTCGTTGTCCTTGGCCTCTTCGGCGTCGTCGGTGTCTACGAGCTGGTTGAGCAACTCGTCGAGGGAAGCCATGTCCTCGTTGATGGCACCGTTGGCAGGAGCCTTCTTGTCGTCGATCGGGGCGCCCAGGAGCTCCTCGTCGGCGTCGGCGTGATGCGTCGGCGTGGCGGAGGTGCCCAGCAGGATGTCGTCCGGACCGTCGGGGCTAAAGACCATCTGCAGCAGCTGCGAGAGGTCTTCCTCATCGGCAACGTCGTCGTTGTTCTCGAGGATGTAGAGCAGGTCGTGGGCCTCCAGGCCGTCACGGAGCTCCTCGATCGCCTTGGCACCGATGCCATCGATGCGCAGCAGATCCTCCTCGGACTTGCCGACCAGGTCGCCGACCGTCTCGATGCCGACCTCGCTGAACTTGTTGGTCCAGCGCTGCGACACGCCCAGGTCGTCGAACAGGTACAGGCGAGCCTTCTCGGCGGAGATGGTGTGGCCGTTGCGGGTGAACGAACCGTCAGCACCACCGAACTCGTCGTAGCCGGCCCAGTCGAGCTGCTGCGGGAGCTGCTCGTCCAGGTCCTTGAGCTCAACCGGAGCCCACTCGGGCAGCGACTTGGCGTTGGGCGAAGCCGGACCGTCGATGTCGACATAACCGTCGGCCGTGCGATACGTCAGCTTGGCGTTGGCGTACGGCTTGAGGCCGGTACCGGCCGGGATCTTCTTACCGACGATGACGTTGGACTTAAGGTCGAGCAGGTGGTCAACCTTGCCCTCGATGGCAGCCTCGGTAAGAACGCCGGCGGTACGGATGAACGAAGCGCTCGACAGCCAGGAGTCGATGTTGGACGCGACCTTGAGCGTACCCAGGATGACGGGCTCGGCCACAGGAGCCTGACCGCCCAGACGGGCAACGCGCTCGACCTCGTCAGCGAACTCGTAACGGTCGACGTACTGACCAAGCAGGTACTTGGAGTCACCGGGGTTGGTGATCTGAACGCGACGCAGCATCTGACGTGCGAGCACCTCGATGTGCTTGTCGTTCAGGTCGACGCCCTGGCTGGTGTAAACGTCCTTGACGCTCTCGACGAAGGTATGCATCGTCGACTCGATGTCGGTCAGCTTGCGCAGGTTGCGGAAGTTGACGAAGCCCTTGGTGATCTGGTCGCCGGCGCGAACCTCGCAGCCGTCCTCGATCTCGGGCATAAAGCGCACCGAAGCGGGGACGCGGCGCTCGTCGAGAACGCGGGTGTGGTCCTCGGAGTCGGTGAGCGTCAGCACGTACTCGGACTTCTCGGGCTTAATCGAGAGGTGACCGGAGTACGGAGCCAGCTCGGCCTCGCGACCCAGGATCTTCTCGTTGACGTTGCCGACGATATCGAACATACGGCTGACCGTAGGCAGACCCTGCGTAATATCGTCGACGCCAGCGACACCGCCGGAGTGAATGGTACGCATCGTAAGCTGCGTACCGGGCTCGCCGATGGACTGGGCGGCAATAATGCCGACCGCGGTACCGATGGCGACCGGACGACGGGTGGAAAGATCCCAGCCGTAGCACTTCTGGCACACGCCGTACTTGGAGCGGCAGGTGAGCAGCGCGCGAAGCTTGACCTTCTTAAGGCCCGCATCGACCATCTTCTGGATGTCGGCGACCTTCTCGATGTAGCCGTCCTGCTCAAAGAGCACGGTGCCATCGGGAGCCACGACGTCCTCAATGAAGCAACGGCCGACGAGGTCGGTGTTGAGGTCGGTGGTGCCGGGGATGATGAGGTTGTAGGTAACGCCCTCGTGCGTACCGCAGTCCTCCTCGCGGACGATGACGTCCTGGGCCACGTCAACCAGACGACGGGTCAGGTAACCAGAGTCCGAGGTGTGGGATGCGGTATCGACCAGGCCCTTACGGGCGCCGTAGGTCGAAATGAAGTACTCGAGCGGCAGCAGGCCCTCGCGGAAGTTCGCCTTAATGGGAAGGTCGATCGTCTCGCCAGACATGTCTGCCATCAGGCCACGCATGCCGCCGAGCTGACGCAGCTGGGTCTTAGAACCACGGGCGCCGGAGTCGGCCATCATGTACAGCGGGTTCTCCTCGTCGAACATGTCGAGCATGAGCGCTGCAACCTTATCGGTACAAGCGGTCCACTCGTTAACGACTTCGATGTGGCGCTCCGTCTCGTTGATGAAGCCCTCCTCGAAGTACTCGTTGATCTGGTCGACGTTGGCCTGGGCGCGGTCGAGCAGCTCCTGCTTCTCGGCAGGGATGAGAGCGTCCCACACCGAGATGGTAAGGCCGGCGCGGGTAGCGTAGTGGAAGCCGGAGTACTTGATGGCGTCGAGGATCGGGCCGACCTTGGCCTCGGGGTAACGATCGCAGCAGTCGGCAACCAGCTTGGCCACATCGCCCTTGACCATCTTGTAGTTCATGAACTCATAGTCTTCGGGCAGGCACTGGCGGTTGAAGATGATGCGGCCGATAGAGGTCTCGAAGCGCGCGGTCTTGTTGCCGGTGACGTCGTAGTCGACAAACTCGTTCTTGCCGTTCTTGACGCGGAAGATACGGGTGCCGTCCTCGTTGATGACGTTGGCGTTCTCGGCGGACACGCGGACCTGGATCTTGGCCTGCATGTCGACCTCGGAGCGGCAGTCATAGGCGTGCAGCGCGTCGTCGAAGCTGGCGAACACGTGGTTCTCGCCGGGCAGGCCGTCGCGGACCTGGGTGAGGTAGTACACACCGATGATCATGTCCTGCGAGGGGATGTTAACCGGCTTGCCGGATGCCGGCGAGCGGAGGTTGTTCGCAGAGAGCATGAGCACGCGAGCCTCGGCCTGAGCCTGGCTGGACAGCGGCACGTGGACAGACATCTGGTCGCCGTCGAAGTCGGCGTTGAAGGGCGAGCAGACCAGCGGGTGCAGGTGGATAGCCTTGCCCTCGACCAGCACCGGCTCAAAGGCCTGGATGGACAGACGATGCAGGGTCGGAGCACGGTTGAGCAGCACGACGCGGCCGTCGATGACCTCTTCGAGGATATCCCACACAAAGGTGGCACCGCGGTCGATAGCGCGCTTGGCGCCCTTGATGTTCTCGACCTTGCCGAGCTCGACCAGACGCTTCATGACGAAGGGCTTGAAGAGCTCCAGCGCCATGGTCTTGGGCAGACCGCACTGGTGCAGCAGCAGCTTGGGGTCGGTAACGATTACCGAACGGCCGGAGTAGTCGACACGCTTGCCCAGCAGGTTCTGACGGAAACGACCCTGCTTGCCCTTGAGGGCCTCGGCGAGCGACTTGAGCGGGCGACCGCCACGGCCAGAGACCGGGCGACCACGACGGCCGTTGTCGAACAGGGCGTCCACGGACTCCTGGAGCATGCGCTTCTCGTTGTTCACGATGATCGCGGGGGCGTCCAGGTCGAGCAGGCGCTTGAGTCGGTTGTTACGGTTGATCACGCGACGATACAGGTCGTTGAGGTCGGACGCGGCGAAGCGGCCGCCGTCGAGCTGGACCATCGGGCGCAGATCGGGCGGAATGACCGGGATGACATCCAGGATCATGTTCGCGGGGCTGTTGCCGCCCTTCAGGAAGGCGTCAACGACCTCGAGGCGCTTGACGGCCTTCTCGCGCTTCTGCTTCTGGGAGTCCTCGTCGGCGATGATGGCCTTGAGCTTCTCGGCCTCGGAGGGGAGGTCGATGGCAGCGAGCAGGTCGCGGACGGCCTCGGCACCCATACCACCCTTGAAGTACATGGAGTAGTAGCGGGTCATCTCGCGGAACAGCGGCTCATCGGAGATGAGGTCGCGCTCGGTGAGCTTCATGAAGGCGTTGAAGGCGTCCGTGCGGAGCTGCTTCTCGTCCTTGCACTCTTCCTCGATGTCGACGATGCCAGAGGCGATCTCCTCGGGGGTCAGCGGCTCCTCGTCGGAGAACTCGTCAAAGTTCTCGGGGTTGCCCTGCTCCTTGAGGGACTCGATCTGGCGGGCGCACTCGGCATCGATCTCTTCCAGATCGGCGGCGAGCTCCTCGCGCAGGTCGTCAGCGTCGGCCTCGCGAGCCTCGTAGTCGACCTCGGTGATGATGTAGCTGGCAAAGTACAGAACCTTCTCGAGGTCCTTGGACTTGATGTCGAGCATACGGCTCATCGGGAAGCTCGTGGGGCTCTTGAAGTACCAGATGTGGGACACGGGAGCGGCGAGCTCGATGTGGCCCATGCGGTCGCGACGCACCTTGGCCGAGGTGACCTCGACGCCGCAGCGCTCGCAGACGATGCCCTTAAAGCGGATGCCCTTGTACTTGCCGCAGGAGCACTCCCAGTCCTTGGCGGGACCGAAGATCTTCTCGCAGAACAGGCCGTCCTTCTCGGGCTTGAGGGTACGGTAATTGATGGTCTCCGGCTTCTTGACCTCACCGTGCGACCAGGAACGGATCTGGTCGGCGGAGGCAAGGGAGATCTTTACCGAGTCAAAATCAGTAGCTTCGAAATCTGCCACAGTCAACTACTCCTTATCAGTGGTCGTGGCGGCGACAGCCTCGGGTGCCTCGGCGGTCTCGGCATCCTGGGCCTCGACGTCGGCGTCAACGCCGGCGAGCGCAGCCAGGTCGTCGAGAGCAGAGGTCTCCTCGGCGGTCACAGGGGCGGAGGCGTCCTCGTCGGCATCGTGCATGGGCTCGATGTCCAGCGCGAGGGAACGGATCTCCTTGACGAGAACCTTGAAGGACTCGGGGATACCCGGAACCGGGACGTTCTCGCCCTTGACGATGGACTCGTAGGTCTTGACGCGGCCCACGGTATCGTCGGACTTGACGGTCAGGATCTCCTGCAGGACGTTGGAAGCACCGTATGCGTACAGTGCCCAAACTTCCATCTCGCCGAAGCGCTGGCCGCCGAACTGGGCCTTGCCGCCCAGCGGCTGCTGGGTAACCAGGCTGTAAGGGCCGGTCGAACGCGCGTGGATCTTGTCGTCGACCATGTGGCCGAGCTTGAGGATGTAGGACGTACCCACGGTAATGGGCTCGCGGAACTCCTCGCCGGTGCGGCCGTCGAACAGACGGGTCTTGCCGCGCTCGTCAAGCTGGGTGACGAACTCGGGACGCATGTGATCGCCAAAGGCAGCGGTAGCCTTGTTGAGCATGTTCTTGTTGGCGCGACGGATGACCTCGGCGATCTCGTCCTCCTTGGCGCCGTCGAAGACGGGCGTCGCGGTGAAGAACGGACCGGGGACGTACTTGTCGGAGTCGGCCTGCTCGGTATCCCAACCGCAGGCGGCAGCCCAGCCAAGGTGGCACTCAAGCAGCTGGCCGACGTTCATACGCGAAGGAACGCCCAGCGGGTTGAGGATAACGTCGATCGGGGTACCGTCAGCCATGTAGGGCATGTCCTCGACCGGCAGAACGTTACAGATAACACCCTTGTTGCCGTGGCGGCCGGCGATCTTATCGCCCTGCTGGATCTTACGACGCTGGGCGACGTAGACGCGCACCTGCTCGTTGACGCCGGGGGCCAGGTCGTCGCCGTTCTCGCGGCTAAAGCGGACGACGTCGATGACGCGGCCGTAAGCGCCGTGAGGCATCTTAAGGGAGGTGTCGCGAACGTCGTGAGCCTTGGCACCGAAGATGGCGCGCAGCAGGCGCTCCTCGGCGGTCAGAGCGCTCTCGCCCTTAGGCGTGACCTTGCCGACCAGGATGTCGCCAGGGCCGACCTCGGCGCCGATGCGGATGATGCCGTCCTCGTCGAGGTTGGCAAGCATGTCCTCGGAGAGGTTCGGGATCTCGCGAGTGATCTCCTCGGGGCCGAGCTTGGTGTCGCGGGCGTCGATCTCGTGACGGGTGATATTGATGGTCGTCAGCAGGTCCTCGGCCACCAGGCGCTCGGACACGACGATACCGTCCTCGTAGTTGAAGCCTTCCCACGGCATGTATGCCACGGTGAGGTTCTGGCCCAGTGCGAGCTCGCCGTGATCGGTCGAAGGACCGTCGGCCAGAGGCTCGCCCTGCTCAACGGTGTCACCGACGCGCACGAGCGGACGGTGGTTGATGCAGGTGGACTGGTTGGAGCGCTGGTACTTGGCCAGGTGATACTCGTCCATGCCACCGGCATGCTTGACGATAATCTTAGAAGCGTCGGCAAAGATGACCTCGCCGGCATTCTTGGCCAGGGTAACCTCGCCAGAGTCCAGGGCGGCGCGACGCTCCATGCCGGTACCGACGTAGGGAGCGGCAGGGTGAACCAGCGGCACGGCCTGACGCTGCATGTTGGCGCCCATGAGCGTACGCTTGGCGTCGTCGTGCTCAAGGAACGGGATCAGCGTGGCTGCGACGGAGAGCATCTGACGCGGCGAGACGTCCATATAGTCGACGTCCTCGACAGGCACGTCGGCGGGAGCGCCGAAGGAGCCGTCGAAGTCGCGGGTACGGGCGATCACGGTATGCGGACGGACGATCTTGCCCTCGGCATCGGTCGTGATGAATTCGTTGGTCTTGGGATCGAGCGGCGTGTTGGCCGGCGCGATGACGTGCTTCTCTTCCTCGTCAGCGGTCATCCAGTCGATCTGGTCGGTGGCAACGCCGTTTTCGACACGACGGAACGGGGCCTCGATGAAGCCGTACTCGTTGACGCGGGCATAGAGGGCGAGCGAGCCGATCAGGCCGATGTTGGGGCCTTCGGGGGTCTCGATCGGGCACATGCGGCTGTAGTGCGAGTTGTGAACGTCGCGGACGGCCGTCGGCACGTTGGTACGGCGGCTGGAGCCGGACTTGTGGCCGGCAAGACCACCAGGGCCGAGTGCGGACAGACGGCGCTTGTGGGTCAGACCGGTTAGGGGGTTCGCCTGGTCCATGAACTGCGAGAGCTGCGAGGAACCGAAGAACTCCTTGATGGAGGCCACGATCGGGCGGATGTTGATGAGCGACTGCGGGGTGATCTCATCGATGTCCTGGGAGCTCATGCGCTCACGGACGACGCGCTCCATACGGCTCATGCCGATACGGAACTGGTTGGCGACGAGCTCGCCGACGGTACGGATGCGGCGGTTGCCGAAATGGTCGATGTCGTCGACCTTGAAGCCCTGCTCGCCGGCAGCGAGGGACAGCAGGTAGCGCAGCGTAGCGACGATATCCTCGTCGGTGAGCACCGTGACCTCTTCCTCGGTGGTGAGGTTGAGCTTCTTGTTGACCTTGTAACGACCGACGCGGGCCAGATCGTAGCGCTGCGGGTTGAAGAGCAGGCCCTCGAGCAGGCTGCGGGAAGCGTCCACGGTGGGAGGCTCGCCCGGGCGCAGGCGACGGTAGATCTCGATGAGGGCGTCCTCGCGGGTGAGGGCGGTGTCGCGCTCCAGGGTGCGCTTGATCACATCGGAGTTGCCGAGCAGCTCGATGATGTCGTCGTTGGTGACGGCGATGCCAAGGGCGCGCAGGAACATCGTGGCGCTCTGCTTGCGCTTACGGTCGATGGAAACCATGAGCTGGTCGCGCTTGTCGACCTCAAACTCAAGCCAGGCACCGCGGGACGGGATGATCTGGGCCTTGTAGATCTGCTTGCCCGAATCCATCTCGGAGCTGTAGTACACGCCCGGGGAGCGGACGAGCTGCGAGACGACGATACGCTCGGTACCGTTGATGATGAAGGTACCCTGATCAGTCATCATGGGGAAGTCGCCCATGAAGACGAGCTGCTCCTTGATCTCGCCGGTCTCCTTGTTGGTAAGACGGACGTCGGTCAGAAGCGGAGCCTGATAGGTCATATCCTTCTCGCGGCACTCCTCGACGGTGTGCGCGGGGTCGCCGAACTGATGCTCGCCGAAGGTAACCTCGAGAACATGGTTCTGGCTCTGGATGGGGCTGGATTCCTTGAACGCCTCACGAAGGCCCTCGTCCTTAAAACGCTCAAAGGATTCCCTTTGAACAGAGATAAGGTTGGGGAGCTCCATGGCCTCCGGGATTTTCCCGAAGCTGACGCGCTTGCGCTCAGTGGCAGTGTATGCGTAGGTCACCAGGTTTTTCCTCCTTCACGGAAATGCTCGGTGGATTGGCGAGGCATAGCTTCGCCAGTTATCGCAACCTAATAGTTTATCAGGTACCGACCGTTGAGCAAGAAAAGCCTTGACGCGATTGAGTTTTTGGAGTAGCAAAGTTTTTCATCAGAAAACACGCAGGTAGATGTATGTGCATCGAACACCTGTTCATATATTTTCTGTGAACAGAGAGCCGGCAATCGCGGCTCTTATAAAAAACGGGCGCGAACCGAAGTCCGCGCCCGTAAATATCATTGCCCGAAGGCCTACTTGCGCATCAAGCCGCCGCGCTCGTCGATGGCGTCCCAGAAGGCATCGGCGAAGCGAGGATCGCTTGCAGCCATGAGGGCGTTGGTGGCCATCCAGCCAGAGGGGGTACCGGTGTCGTAGCCCGACAGCGGGTCGATGACGACGGCATACATGGCCTCGCGGTCGAGCGAGCGGGCCATGGCGTCGGTCAGCTGGATCTCGCCGCCCTTACCGGCCTGCTGATCGGCCAGCAGGTCCATGACAAGCGGGCTCAGCAGGTAGCGACCGACGATGTACAGGTTGGACGGAGCCGCCTCGGGGGCAGGCTTCTCCACCAGACCGCCGATGCGCCACACGGCACCCGGCTCGCCATCGGCAACGTCCTCGGCGCCCTCGAGCGAGCCCACGCGCTCACCGGCGATAACGCCGTAGCGGCTAACTTCCTCGGGAGCACACGCGGCAACGGCGATAACCGAAGCGCCACCGTGCTCCTTGGAGACGGCAAGCATCTTGTCGCAGATATCACGGTTGGGCACAACGTAGTCGCCCAGAAGAACCAGGAAGTTCTCCCCTGCCACAGCGTCGGCGGCAGAGCGAATGGCGTGACCGAGACCCTTGGGCTCGTACTGATAGCGGAAGTCGACCGGCATACCGCCCGCATGGGCGACAGCGTCGGCGTAGGCGTCCTTACCGCGCTCGCGCAGCAGGTTCTCGAGCGAACGGTCGGGCTGGAAGTAGTTCAGCAGCTCGGGCTTGCCGGGCGAGGTAACGATGATGGCGTCGTCGACCTCCTCGGGGTCGAGCGCCTCCTCGACGACATACTGGATGACCGGCTTGTCGAGAACCGGCAGCATCTCTTTGGGCGTGCACTTGGTGCCAGGCAGAAAACGCGTGCCAAGACCGGCGGCGGGGATGATTGCCTTCATAGTATTCAAGGATCCTTTCGCAGGCGCAAATAGCGCCCGTGCGTGCGGCTCACCGGCCGCAGACTAAATTGCGATACCGAGGTATCTTACCGCTGTTAATTAACGTCAATGCAGGCAAGCGCCATTCTTCAGCAGGTCAACGCAAATTATTGCGCGAATGGTGCAATTTTATCGTCCAACGGTAGCGACCCCAAAACACCGCAAACGGCAGCAAATTTGCATGCCGAGCCAGCAAAATAGAGGTGTCATAACAAAAAAGACGGGGCTCGCAATGCGAACCCCGTCTGCAAAGAAATCTGGCGAGAAAGCCTGATTACTTGAGGGTGACAGCAGCGCCAGCAGCCTCGAGCTTCTCCTTGGCAGCCTCGGCGTCCTCCTTCTTGGCACCCTCGAGAACAGCCTTGGGAGCGCCCTCGACGACCTCCTTGGCCTCCTTCAGGCCAAGGTTGGTGAGCTCACGGACGGCCTTGATGACCTGGATCTTGTTGTCGCCGAAGCCCTCGAGCACGACGTCAAACTCGGTCTTCTCCTCGGCCTCAGCAGCGCCAGCAGCGGGAGCGGCGACAACGGCGGCAGGAGCAGCGGCGGAAACGCCGAAGGTGTCCTCGATAGCCTTAACGAGCTCGGAAGCCTCGAGAAGGGTCATTTCCTTAAGAGCATCGATGATCTCATCGGTGGTAAGCTTAGCCATTTCTAAGTCCTTTCGGTTTCCGTGTCTGTGCACGGAGATCAGTTAAAACACGGCGCGAATGCGCCAGGGGTGCGGCGTTGCCGCCGCGGGTGAAAACAGCGACTAGGCTGCCTTCTGCTCGGAGACCTGCTGGATCGAACGAGCGAGACCAGAGGAAACGCCGTTGACGCAGACAGCGATGTCGCGAGCGAAACCGGAGATGAGACCGGCGATCTGACCGAGAAGCTGATCCTTGGTGGGCAGCTCGGCGATAGCCTTAACATCATCAGCGGAAACGGCCTTGCCGTCGGAGATACCGCCCTTGATCTCAAGGACGCCCTTGGACTTAGCAGAGAAGTCCTTAAGGGCCTTAGCGGCCTCGACCGGCTCGGACTCGTAGAACACATAAGCGACGGGGCCGGCGAGGATCTCGTCGAGCTCGGGCTGCTCCTGGTTCTTGAGGGCGATCTTGACCAGGTTGTTCTTGTAGACCTTCATCTCGGCGCCGCACTCGCGAAGCTGATGACGCAGCTCCTGAGCCTGCTTAACCGTCAGACCGTTGTAGTTGACGACGAACAGACCGGCGTTCTCGGCGATACGGGACTCGATCTCTGCAACCTTGTCGATTTTGTACTGCTGGGGCATGAATTACACCTCCTCGAATTCTTTCCGGGCACGGTCCGCCACAAGGACGTGACGGGGGCATGTCCAAAAAGAAAGCCCCCGCGCTGCATGAGCGACGGGGGCGAGAAGACATATCTACTCGACCACCTCGGCTGGCGGGATGTCCCATTAAGCTCGCGGGCGATGCCCGTTTGCACCGGCTGTCTCTGGCAGCGGATTCGTGCGTGAACCGAAAGTATTATGGCGGGGACCCCGGCGCCGGTCAACGGAAAACCGGGCTGCACACAATTCCACCATCCGGCACGCTCCGCCGAAGGCCAGGCGCGTGCCTGCGTTGACTTTGGGCAGCCCGGGTTTTCGTTGGCTGACGCCCCCACTCATAATGCTTGGGTCGGTGGGCTGATGTGTTGCATCCCGTTGGGCTACAAGGTTGAAACGAAGGTGGACAGGCGGTGGAGACCTTCGTCCAAATCTTTGTCGGAGACGCAGTAGCTGAGGCGGATGTGGCCTTCGATGCCGAAACAGTCGCCCGGGACTAGGGCTACGTTTGCTTCTTTGATGGCTTTGATGCAGAAGTCTTCGCTTGTTAGGCCGTACTGTTTGATGTTGGGGAAGGCGTAGAAGGCGCCGGCTGGTTCCACTACGTCGAGGCCCATGGCGTTTAAGGCTGCGAGTACACGTTTGCGACGAGCTCGGTAGACTTCGAGCATGGGGGTTGGGTCGACGGTCAGAGCTCGGGCCGCGGCGTCCATCTCGAAGGAAACGGCGCTCGATACTAGGTATTGGTGGGCTTTTGCGATCTCGGCGATGACGGGGGCTGCGGCTGCGAGCCAGCCCAAGCGCCAGCCGGTCATGGCCCAAGGTTTGGAGAAGCTCTCGATAACCACTGTCTGCTCGCGTAGCTCCGGGTGGCGCTGGGCAAAGCGCTCGTAGCCATCCACATAGACCAGGCGGTTGTATACGTCGTCGCAGACCACGTAGATGC
This sequence comes from uncultured Collinsella sp., assembly GCA_902470095.1. GTDB lineage: Bacteria > Actinomycetota > Coriobacteriia > Coriobacteriales > Coriobacteriaceae > Collinsella. The sequence continues at coordinate 27,487 of CABRFG010000008.1, read as the reverse complement.
CCGCCTGCTCCGCCACGCGCGCCACGGCATCGAGCGATGCTGCGTCGAGGATGCAGCCCGTAGGATTGTTGGGCGAGCAGATGACGATGGCTTTGGTCGCCGGCGTCACGCAGGCACGAAGCGCCTCCTCATCAATCTGGAATTGCGCAGGCTCCGTATCCAAAAAGACCGCTTTGGCGTGATTGGCCACGACGATGCTCTCGTACAGGCCAAAAGCCGGCGTGGGGATAATGACCTCGTCGCCGGGGTTGAGCATAGCCATGAATGTTGCCGACAGGGCTTCGGTCGCGCCGTCGGTCAGGATGACCTCGTCGGCCGAAAACGTAAGGCCCGCGTCACCCATATATTTGGACAGCGCCTCGCGCAAGGCAGGACGACCGTTGTTGGGCGGATAGTGCGTGTCGCCGCGGTCGAGTGAGGCCGTCACCTCGGCGCTAATCACATCGGGCGTGGGAAAATCAGGCTCGCCAAGCGCAAGCGCGATGCACCCTGGGTGCTGGGCGGCGAGCGCGTTAATCCGACGGATGCCGGAGGGCTTGAGCGTGGCAAGCGAGGTATTCATAGGCAGACGCATGGCGTTCCTTTCGTAAGGGTTGCACTAGGATAGCGCGGCGGGGTGCCGTCAGACGGTGTAACCTAAACGGAAACGGGCCGGAAAGGAGATGGCATGGAGACGACCGCACGCGGCGATAAGCCCAAAACGCTGCAAACCATTGCGTATATCAGTATTCCCGAGAGCGCCGATCTTGAGTTTTTGCTCTGGGACCTGCAGGATGCCATCGCGGCCTATGCCCGGCTTTCTGGCACCGCGCTCCCCCTCCCGGTTGATTTGGAGGCGGATGATGCCGGCTGCGTTGCCGATGGCATCGTGCTCGCTGTTGAAGATGTGGCTGACGATGAGACGCTGATAGCTATCGAGCAGGCGCTTAAGCGCTTTGGCGGTACGGGAACGCGTGTCTATGCCGTGATTCGAGCCACACAAGAGGGCGCTGAGCAGGCGCACAGGACCGCCGTTCGTCTACACAAGGCATGCGAGCGCCGTGACCAATTGTGGTGCGGCGGCGTTGTCATCTGTACCGGCAGCGGCATTGCAGCGCTTCGTCGCTCCCCGCGCATGGGACTCTTGCGGCGACCGTTTTCGGAGGCCATGGACAAGCTCGTAGGCGCCGTTCGCATGGGCTGCTCCGTCGAGTATGCGCAGCTGCTTGGCGGTGGCAATGCCGATAGCGTCGACGTCGACGGCATGGTGCGCGCTAGGCCTGCTGTGCCCGCGCTAATCTGGCGCACCATCATCAAACATCTCGGCGCCCATGCTCAATCAAATATCTAAATTAGAGAGCGACCCAGTCAACTGACTCGCGCCAGCGCTCGACAAGCCGCTCCAGGCGCCAGGCCGCATTGGCAGGACTTGTCGAGGGCAGGACGATGGCGGGCAGCCCGGTGCGTTCTTGTAGATAGCGCTTGTAGAGCCGGCCAGCTGTACCACCGTTGCATACCACCTGTTCAATGGGAGCTGCGCCGGTAATACGCTCGATATGTGCCGGTACAACGTTACGAATGCTCACATCGCTCGAGCCCTTAATGTCGCAGCTCTCGATCACATCCCACAGGGCCACGCCACCGTTCAGCAGCATGGCCCGCTTGGCGGCAATGGAGGCATCGAGCGTCGCGGGCTCACCGTTTGCCAAAGGATCGCCCTCGTTGGGCGGCACGGATACACCGAGGCACGCGGCCATCACGCGCCAAAAGCGGTTCTGCGGATTGCCATAGTAGAAGGCATTGGCGCGCGAGAGCACCGAGGGAAACGATCCGAGCACCAAAAAGCGCGAGTGCTCGTCAAACACGGGTTCAAACCCATGCTCTATATGTTGATAGCCCTCGTCAGACGCTGCCATGGCCTAGGCCCTCAACAGATAGCGCACCTCGTAGGGCGCAAGCTCAAGGGAGCCCGCCAGCTCGACCGTGGGCACGCCGTCGGCAAGCAAATCGACAAAGGAACCGTTGAGCTCGCCGGCGCCAAAGGTGTAAGGCTCGTCCACGGCGTTCACCGCTACGAGCACCGTCGCGTCGTCGCAGGCGCGCTCGAACAGCAGCTGCTTGTTCTGGATCACCACGTTGCGGTACGCGCCATAGTTGAGAGCGCGGGCCGCCGCGTCGTTTGCCGAGCGAAGGTGCGCGAGCTGCGTGACGAACGCCGTCAGCTCGTTGGGCGCAGGTTCATCGAGCGCAGGGCGCAGCGCCCAGTCGCCATCGGGGCCGCCCTTTTCGCCAGGAATCCCCCACTCGCTGCCATAGTAGACGCACGGAATGCCCGGCATGCCAAACAGCATGCCATAGGCGGGACGCAGGCAGGACTTGTCGGTAAGGATGCTCGCCAGGCGCGGCACGTCGTGGTTGTCGACAAACGACAGCAGGTGCTTGCCGCGGTAGATGCACCAGGAGTCGCCGCCAAACTGACGGTGCAGCGAGTGCGCGATCTCGAACATATTGACCGAGTTAAAGCTGGAGTACAGGCCCTTGTAGCACTCGTAGTTGGTGCAGGAGTCGAGCATCTCGTCGTTGACGATCTGGTTGTAGTCGCCGTGGAGCGTCTCGCCGATCAGCACAAAGTCGGGCTTGAGCTCACGGGCAAAGGCGTGCAGGCGGCGCATGAAGTCGCGGTCGAGCATGTAGGCGACGTCCAGGCGCAGACCATCGACGCCAAAGACGTCGGCCCAACGGCGCACGGACTCGAGCAGGTAATCGACCACAGCGGGATTTTGCAGGTTGAGCTTCACAAGCTCAAAATGACCTTCCCAGCCCTCGTACCAAAAGCCGTCGCCATAGCAGGAGTCGCCGTCAAAGCTAATGTGGAACCAATCCTTGTAGGGCGAGTCCCACTTACGCTCCTGCACATCGCGGAAGGCCCAAAAGCCACGACCGACGTGGTTGAAGACGGCGTCGAGCACCACGCGGATGCCGTGGGCATGTAGCGTCTCGCACACGGCGGCAAAGTCGGCATCCCCACCCAAGCGACGGTCGATATGGCGCAGGCTGCGCGTGTCGTAGCCATGGCTATCGGACTCGAGCGGCGGGTTGATGAGCACGGCGCCAACGCCGAGCTCCTGCAGGTAGTCGGCCCATTGGGCGATTTTCATGATAGGGGCATCGGGGTTGGGCGCGGCGTTGGCAGCCTGGGCGAGCTCATCCTCGGCAACGGGCGCGGCGTTTTCGCGCGGAGCTCCGCAAAAGCCCAGCGGATAGATCTGATAGAACGTCGTCTCGTATGCCCACATAGCAACCTCCCGGTAAGCTCAACACAACGACATCCATTGTATGCCCAGCTTGCATCCTCTTCCCCAAAATAAGTTGCGGTGGAATAGTTCCTGCTTGGACCTTCAGAGGCCTTAAACAGGAACTATTCCACCGCAACTGATGAGGGGATGTGGCTAGGCGACGGGCTTGGCGCGGCGGATGGCTGGGAACAGTACGGCGATGGCGAGGATGACGCCCATGACGGTAATCGCCCCGCCCACGAAGCCGATCCAGGCGATACCGGGACCCGAAACCACGGCGCCGCCGATCGCGGTGCCCGTGCCGATACCCAAATTGAACAGGCCCGAGAAGATCGACATGGCGACGGCCGACGAATCCGCCGGCGTGTACTTGATGAGCTCGGCCTGAAACGCAACGTTAAAGGCCGTGGAGCAGCAGCCCCATAGCGCGCAGACGGCAAGCACCGCCGCGAGCGACGATGCGACCGGACCCATGAGCAGTAGAGCCACCGGCACGCCGGAGAGCGTGATAGCCAAGAACGAGAAGCGATGTCCGTCGAACAAGCGACCGAACAGCCAGCTGCCCACCAGGCCGGAGCAGCCAAACGCCGTCAACGTCATGGTGATGGCGCCCGCGTCGACGTGCGCGACCTGCGCCAGGAAGGGCTCGATATAGCTATAGCCCGCGTAATAGCCGGTCGCCATGAACACCGTAACGGCGTAGAGCGCGATCAGGAACGGGTTCTTGAGCAGCACGGGCAGCTGTTTGACGGTAAAGCGCTCGCCCGCCGGCATAGCCGGGAACACCGCGGCTTGGTACACCACCGCGGCGGCAGAGAAGGCACCGACCACGGCAAACGTCATGCGCCAGCCCACGGCCAGGCCAATGGCGCGACCGAGGGGCAGGCCAAAGATCTGCGCGATGGACGAGCCCGTAGCGATCATGCTGATGGCGAGCGCGCCGTGGCGCGTGTCGACGAGGCGCGAGGCCATAATCGATGCGACTGACCAGAATACGGCATGTGCGCAAGCGACCACCAGGCGCGCGCAGACCAGGATGGGATAAGTCGACGCCACAGCGGACAGAAACTGGCCCAGCGAAAACACGGCCAAAACGCCCAGCAGCATCCGCTTGAACTCAAAACGCGAGGCAAACACCATAAGCGGCAACGACAGCAGCATGACACCCCAAGCATAGACCGAGATCATGATGCCGGCTTGAGACTCGGTAAGCGAGAACGACGCGGCGATATCAGTCAAAAGGCCGATGGGCATGAACTCCGACGTGTTGAACACGAACGCGCAACAGGCGAGCCCGATAAGCGGGAGCCACTGCCTGAGTGCGATACCACCTTGCTTTGTTTGAGCCATATAGGAAAACCTCTCCGATTATCTTGAGCGGTGGGCGATTATATAGCAACGGCCCCGCATCCGTCAGTACAGATGCGGGGCCGCAATCAACTCAATACACAGAGGTTGCGCCGTCAATAAATAACTAAGCCAACCCCAGCAATATGCCCGCCGAATGCACGACAAACGCCACGATCCAGGCGACCGTCACCTGAAACGCGAACACGGCAACGGCATAGCGCGCGCCCAGCTCACTCTTGACGGCGCCGATTGCCGCCACGCAGGGCGGGTACAGCAGCGTAAAGACCAGAAACACGTAGGCGGTAAACGGCGAAAACATGGTCGACAGTGCCGCGGGCGAGGTTGCACCCAAAAGCACCGTGAGGGTCGAGATGACGCTCTCCTTGGCTATAAGTCCGGTGACGAGCGCCGTGGATGCACGCCAGTCGCCAAACCCAAGCGGCGTCAGCGCCGGTGCGATAATGCTACCCAGACCGGCAAGTAGGCTCTGCGACTGATCGGCGACCACGTTAAAGCGGATATCGAACGTCTGCAGGAACCAGATGACCACCGTAGCGGCAAAGATAATGGTAAAGGCCTTGGTAATAAAGTCCTTGGCCTTATCCCATGCCAGCATCACCGTCGTCTTGACGCTCGGCAGGCGGTAGTTGGGAAGCTCCATGATAAACGGCACCGGGTCGCCCTTAAATGCCGTGCGGTTAAGCACCAAAGCCGCGATGCAACCGACCACAATGCCGATCAGATAGAGCGAGACCATGGCGGGAACTGTCGCCTGCGGGAAAAACGCCCCGCACAGCAGACCGTAGACCGGCAACTTGGCCGAACAGCTCATGAACGGCGTGAGCATGACCGTCATCTTGCGGTCGTGCTCGGATGGGAGCGTACGGGTCGACATGATAGCCGGCACGGTGCAGCCAAAACCGACGAGCATGGGCACGAAGCTGCGGCCCGACAGGCCAAAGCGACGCAATACCTTATCCATGACAAAGGCCACGCGCGCCATGTAGCCGGAGTCTTCCAGAATGGAGAGGAACAAGAAGAGCACGACGATAATCGGCAGGAAGGTCAGCACGCTGCCCACGCCCGTAAGCACGCCGTCGACAGCCAGCGAGCGCACCACGTCGTTGGTTCCGAATGCCTTGAGGCCCGCATCGGCCGAGGCGATGATGGCAGCGATGCCGTCCTCCATAAGTCCCTGCAACGCCGCGCCGATCACGCCAAACGTCAGCCAAAAGACGAGGCCCATGATCACCAGGAACGCCGGAATGGCTGTGTAACGACCTGTCAGGATGCGGTCAATCTTGACGGAGCGCACATGCTCGCGGCTCTCGTGCGGCTTGACGACGCAGCGCCCGCACACGTCGCCGATAAAGCCGAAGCGCATGTCGGCCAGCGCAGATAGACGGTCGGTGCCGGCCTCGCCCTCCATCTGGGTAATGATGTGCTCGATGGCGTCAAGCTCGTTACGGTCCAGGTGAAGTGCCTCGGTTACCAGCTCGTCGCCCTCAACCAGCTTGGTCGCCGCAAAACGCACGGGAATGTGCGCCGTCGCGGCATGGTCCTCGATAAGGTTGGCAATGCCGTGGATGCAACGATGCAGCGCACCGCCGTCCGAGCCATCGGGCGCACAGAAGTCCAGGCGACCGGGGCGCTCACGGAACCGCGCCACGTGCAAGGCATGATCCACCAGCTCGCCGATGCCCTCGTTGCGGGCAGCGCTAATGGGGACAACGGGCACGCCCAACAGGCTCTCGAGCAGGTTGACGTCCACGGCGCCGCCGTTGGCCGTCACCTCGTCCATCATGTTGAGCGCGATGACCATGGGGCGATCGAGCTCCATAAGCTGCAGCGTCAGGTACAGATTGCGCTCGATGTTGGTAGCGTCGATGATATCGATGATGGCGTCGGGATGCTCATCCAGGATAAACTGGCGGCTCACGATCTCTTCGCCCGTATACGGCGACAACGAATAAATACCGGGCAGGTCGGTAACGCTTGCCTCGGGGTGGTTGCGGATGGTGCCGTCTTTGCGGTCGACCGTCACGCCGGGAAAGTTACCGACATGCTGGTTGGAGCCCGTCAGCTGGTTGAATAACGTGGTCTTACCGCAGTTTTGGTTGCCGGCGAGAGCAAAGTGCAGCGGCGCGCCCTCGGGCACGGCAGTCTTTGCCGCGCGGGGCGAATACGTCCCCTCTCCCAGGGCCGGGTGCTCCGTCGTGCCGATTGCGGCGTTAGCGCGCGGACCCGTATCGGTGTCGTGAACACCCACGAGCTCGATGCGAGCAGCATCGTCCTTGCGCAGCGTCAACTCGTAGCCACGCAGGCGAATCTCGAGCGGGTCGCCCATAGGAGCATACTTCATCATGGTGACTTCGGTGCCCGGTGTTAGGCCCATGTCCAAAATATGCTGTCGAAGCGCCTGATCGTCGGATGTCACCGATGCGACAACGGCGTCCTTTCCAATCTCGAGTGTATCGAGCTTCACGTCCGTGTTCCTCCCCCGGCGCCCACAGGGCGTTGCATTTATGTTCACCATGGCTAACCGTTTGCCATGGCTAACCAATTTTAACCATGCATGATAGCGCGAACACACAGTGACGTTCAATTAACAGATTGCCGCTCTGGCGGGCTTGCAGCGTCGGCTGGTTACGCGGTTTGGTAAAACCGCGTAACTAGAAACCGTGGCGCTCCAGGAAGCGGAAGGCTAGGCGAATCCAAGGACGGACCGCCACTTGCTTGTCCTCGTTGTCGACCGCGGTGTTGGCGTTGCCGAGCGAAAGGCCGTGGCCGCCCTGGTCAAAGACGTGCATCTCGCATGCGACGCCTTCCTCGGCCATGCGCTGCGCAAACGGGTAGACCTGCGCGATCGGCGCCGTCTTGTCGTCGGACACGCCCCACACAAAGGTCGGCGGCATCTGGCGCGAAACATGTGTGGTGGGGCAGATATCGGCCAAATGCTCGTCAGTTGCCTCGCCACCCGTCACCATCGACAGGTAGTCGTTGAGCAGATCGCGCCCCGTCTTGCCGCCCGTCTTGGGCACACGCAAGTCAATGCGCGGATCGCGCGTCTGCATGTCGCGCACATAGGCAAAGTCGAGCAATGGATAACCCAGCACCACGGCATCGGGACGAATGTCGTCCGGACGCGCCCCGGCAAGTGCCGCGAAGGGGCCGGTCTTCCACTGCGTTGCCAGCGAAGCGCAGATCATGCCGCCCGCCGAGAAGCCCACGACGCACACGCGCTTGGGATCGACATGCCACTCGTCGGCATTCGCGCGCACCGTGGCGACCATCTTGGCAAGATCTGCCTGGGGGTGCGGAAAGCCCACGTCACCTGTAGAACTCGTAACATAGTTGAGTACAAAGGCCTGGTAACCGTGATCCAAAAACGCAAACGCCACGGGATCCTGCTCATGCGGAGCGATATGCGTAAACGCACCTCCGCCGCAGATAATCACGGCAGGGCGGCGGCCATTCGGTTTATCGGGCAGCGGCTCGGCACCCAAATACGTAAACGTCGCCGGATATTCCTCGGTCGGCTCCTCGCCCCACAGCGCGCGGTTCTCGACAATCATATGTGCTCCCTTCGCGCAAAATTATGCGCCCTTGTTTTTCGCCTTCAAGCGTACCCCACTTGAACCCGTGGCACAGAAACACTCCAGCAATAAGTTTCCCTTCAACTGATATATCACATATTCCCAGTTCAGAGGTATCGCTGAGCAGCGTAGAATAGGGGGCGTTGACCAAGCCGCGAAACACATATGAAACGTTTCCGGCAAACCAAACGCGCGATATGCGCCTATTTTAGTTGGAGGCAACTATGGGTCTGCTCGATTCGCTTAAGTCCACCTTCACCTCGACCGGCGAGGCGTCCGTTCCGCCCGCAGCAAGCTTCGCCACCCGCGAAGGCGTCATCTATGCCCCCGTCAACGGCGTGCTCGTCAACCTGAACGAGGTTCCCGACGAGACGATCGCCTCGGGCATGCTTGGCCAGGGCTATGGCATCGAGCCCATTACCGGCACCATCTATGCGCCCGCCAACGGCCGCATCGGCGCCACCACCGTCACCAACCACTCCATTGGCATGATCACCGAGGACGGTCTTCGCGTGTTCATCCATGTTGGCCTGGGCACCGTGGAAATGAACGGCAAGGGTTTTGCCCGCTTTGTCGAGATGGGCGATGTGGTCAAGGCGGGCCAGCCGCTCATCAGCTTCGACCGCGAGGCCATCAAGGCCGCCGGCCACGAGGATATCGTGACCGTCATCGTCTCCGAGCTCGATCGTCTTAAGAGCATCGACCATGTCGGCGAGTCTGGAACGCTTATCGGCGGCAACCCGCTCGTCAAGCTGGGCGACCCGCTGCTGGTAGCCAAGACCAAGTAGCCAGGCCCCCGCGCCACACAGCCAAAAGGCACCACGCCAAGCGCCCGCGACCATTTGGCCGCGGGCGCTTTTCGTTTGAAAACCATCCCGCCAATGCCTTATCTGTATAGCCCAAATGAACCGAGCTGCTAGAATATTGAACTGTATGGATAACTATCATTCAACCGTTATGGGAGGATACGTGAACCGCACCAAAATCGCGCAGCTCTATGCCGATGCCGAGTCGCTCGGTGGCCAGACCGTCACCGTTGCCGGCTGGGTCAAGTCCGTCCGCGACATGAAGAACTTTGGCTTTGTTACGCTCAACGACGGCAGCTGCTTCCGCGACCTGCAGGTCGTCATGAACCGCGAGGCGCTCGACAACTACGACGAGATCGCCCATCAAAACGTCTCGGCCGCCCTCATCTGCACCGGCACCGTCAAGCTGACCCCCGATGCACCCCAGCCCTTCGAGCTTTCTGCCACCTCCATCGAGGTCGAGGGCGTCAGCGCCCCGGATTACCCGCTGCAGAAGAAGCGCGCAACCGTCGAGTTCCTGCGCACCCAGCAGCACCTGCGCCCGCGCACCAACCTGTTCCGCGCCGTGTTCCGCATCCGCTCTGTCGCGGCTGCCGCCATCCACCGCTTCTTCCAGGAGCAGGGCTTTGTCTACGTCAACACCCCCATCATCACCACGAGTGACTGCGAGGGCGCCGGCGAGATGTTCCGCGTGACCACGCTCGACCCCAAAAACCCGCCCCTCACCGAGTCCGGCGAGGTCGACTGGAGCCAGGACTTCTTTGGTAAGCATGCGAGCCTCACCGTGTCCGGCCAGCTCAATGCCGAGAACTTTGCCATGGCCTTTGGCGACGTGTACACCTTTGGCCCCACCTTCCGCGCCGAAAACTCCAACACCACGCGCCACGCCGCCGAGTTTTGGATGATTGAGCCCGAGATGGCATTTGCCGACCTCAACGACTACATGGATAACGCCGAGGCCATGCTCAAGTACGTCCTTAAGGACGTTATGGCCACCTGCCCCGACGAGCTCAATATGCTCAACAAGTTTGTGGACAAGGGCCTGGTCGAGCGCCTGGACCACGTGGCAAACTCCGACTTTGCCCGCGTTACCTACACCGAGGCCGTCGAGATCCTGGAGCAGGCAGTCGCTGCTGGCCACAAGTTTGATTACCCCGTCAGCTGGGGCATCGACCTGCAAACCGAGCATGAGCGTTTCCTGACCGAGGAGCACTTTAAGCGCCCGACCTTCGTAACCGACTACCCGGCCGAGATCAAGGCCTTCTACATGCGCATGAACGAGGACGGCAAGACCGTCGCCGCCGCCGACTGCCTGGTTCCCGGTATCGGCGAGATTATCGGCGGCTCACAGCGCGAGGAGCGCCTGGATCTGCTCGAGGCCCGCATCAAGGACCTGGGTATGAATCCCGAGCAGTACAAGTACTACCTTGACCTGCGCCGCTACGGTTCCTGCAAGCACGCCGGCTACGGTCTGGGCTTCGAGCGCTTGGTGATGTACCTCACCGGCGTGGGCAACATCCGCGACGTCCTGCCGCACCCGCGCACCGTGGGCAACGCCGACTTCTAATCTCCATAGCGCATCCAACGCATTACAGCACATCGCGCCAGCGCCTCTCGGCAAGCCGAGAGGCGCTTTTTTCAACAGCGTCCGTCAAGCTTTTGGCAAGGTTTTGGTCAGTTAGGCAGGGTTGTTGAAAACTCGACCCGCCGTTTGCCGGCAACCATCGACCGTCCAAGGCGTCACGCGTCCTTGGCCAGGCTTCGCGCCCTAGGCTCTGATCTGCCATCACCAAAAAAGGAAAGGACGTGGGCGCTATGACCGAAGCCGTTGTTGAAAACTACGAGACCACGACCAGGGGCTCCGCCTCGATGGCAGCCTATCGTGCCGTACGCATCCTGCAGCTCTTGAGCGAGAACACCGGCGAGGACAAGGCGCTGCTTTCCGACGAGCTGGTCGAGCTCCTCGCCCATCCCAACGACCCCGCCCGCATGCCCATCTCGGCGGCACGCCGCAGCATCTATACCTCGATATCCGCACTTCGTCACGCCGGATACGAAATCGACTATAAGCGCGGCGTGGGCTATCGGCTCCTCACCCGCCCGCTTGCTGACGAAGAGATCATACGGCTCCACGGCATGGTCATGCGCAACCGGTCGACTCCCATAGCCATTCGAAAGAGCATGGCACAGCACCTGGTCGCCATGGCGAGCGCCGATGTTCGCGACTATCTCGATATGCCCGAACCGGCACCGGCCGCCAACGACGCGCCCGTCAAGACAACGCGTCCGCACGCCAAGCGTATCGACACGTGCGAGCTCGTCGAACAGGCCATCGACCATGGAACAACTGTCAGCTTTGATATCACAAATGTCCTGACCCGGGGCGAAATCGAGGTGGTGCGGATGACGGTCCGGCCCTTTGCCATCAGGCAGCGCGACGGCGTCTCGTATCTGCTGGGAACGGTCTACGACGCCCGAGGCGCCGACGACACCCTGCGCACCGTTGAGGTCAGCCGCATGAGAAACGTCAGCACGCGTTTGCTCGACGGCAAGAAACTCTTTGCCGCGCTAGACGAAGAAGACAGCACCGCACCCGCAGCGTAAGCCTCGTTACCGTCCGTCGTTCCTCAGCACCGCCCATCCGGTTCAGTATTAAAAAACTCGCCAGGTTATTGTAAAAATGGACATCGGCGTTACTATAGTCCCACTTGCACTTTTTCCTAGTGCAGTGTTTCCAGCCATTTTTATACTGGGGGTAATGATATGAAGGACATCACCATCAGCCGCAGGAGCCTTCTTGTCTCCGCTGGCCTGCTCGCGCTCGCTCCGCTCGCCGGATGCGGCGGCAACTCTGGTTCCGGCTCCGCTGCCGCCGGTTCCGACTACACCATCGGCGTTCTGCAGCTCACCGAGCACTCCGCGCTCGATGCCGCCAACGACGGCTTCGTCAAGGCCATCAAGAAGAGCGGTCTCAAGGTCAAGATCGACCAGAAGAACGCCCAGAACGACCAGTCCACGTGTAAGTCCATTGCCGATAAGTTCGTAGGCGACGGCGTCGACCTGATCTATGCCATCGCTACGCCCGCCGCGCAGGCTGCCGCCGGCGCCACGGCCGATATCCCCATCGTTGGCTGCGCCATCACCGACTACGCCGCTTCCGGCCTGGTCCAGGACAACGACAAACCCGGCACCAACGTCACGGGCGCTTCCGACCTCACCCCGGTCGCCGAGCAGCTCGAGATGATGCAGAAGGTCCTGCCCGACGTTAAGAAGGTCGGCCTGCTCTACTGCACCGCAGAGTCCAACTCCGACGTCCAGATCAAGGCCGCCAAGAAGGAGCTCGACAAGCTGGGCCTCGAGTACACCGACTTCACCGTCTCGAGCTCTAACGAGATCCAGTCCGTTGTCGAGTCTGCCGTGGGCAAGGTCGACGCGCTGTACTCCCCCACCGACAACACCATCGCCGCGGGCGCTTCGCAGGTCGGCCAGATTTGCAAGGAGAACAAGCTTCCCTACGTGACCGGCGAGGAGGGCATGTGCAAGGCCGGCGGCGTGTTCACCCTCTCCATCAACTATGAGGACCTGGGCTACGCCGCGGGCGAGATGGCCGTCAAGATCCTGAAGGGCGAGGCCAAGCCCGAGGATATGCCGATCAAGCACCTCTCGAGCAAGGACCTGGTTGTCGTCAAGAACGACGAGATGGCCGAGGCCCTGGGCATCGACCTCTCCGCTCTGGACGCGTAGCGTCATGCGTGGCAATGCATCTAGAGCCCGCGCTCGTGCCATAGCCGCGTTATTCAATATCTGAGCCACAGGGGCGAACGCTAAAGACCGGCGTTCGCCCTGCTTGTTTCGGATGAGACAAAACATCCGTCCGCAGCTCTTTTATGCAGTGTTACCGCTATTATGGAAAATCACGTGTCCACCCTATCCTAGGAGGTATGAAGCATGCTCATTGCATTGCAGGGCGCCATTTCGCAGGGCGTCCTCTGGGGCATTATGGTGCTCGGCGTGTTTATCACGTTCCGCCTGCTCGACATCCCCGATATGACCTGCGACGGCAGCTTTGCCCTCGGCGGCTGCGTTTGCGCCGTGCTCATCGTCAACAACAACGTCGACCCCTTGCTCGCCGTGCTGGCCGGCATGTGCGCCGGTGCCATCGCCGGCGCCGTCACGGGCATCTTGACCACCGTTTTTGAGATTCCCGCGATCCTCGCCGGAATCCTGACGCAAATCAGTCTGTGGTCCATCAACCTGCGCATCATGGGCAAGTCCAACACGCCTATCCTTGCCAAGGGCACTATCTTCTCGTCTGTCAGCCACATGACAGGCCTGCCGCAGTCCACCGTTGCCATCATCCTGGGCATTGTGCTGGCCGTGGCCATCGTCGCCATCCTGTACTGGTTCTTTGGCACCGAGATCGGCTCGGCGCTGCGTGCCACCGGCAACAACGAGTACATGATCCGCGCCCTGGGTGTCAACACCAACTCCACCAAGGTGATCGCCCTCGTGCTCTCCAACGCCCTTATCGGCCTTTCGGGTGCGCTCATCTGCCAGAGCCAGAAGTACGCTGACATTGGCATGGGCACCGGCGCCATCGTTATCGGTCTTGCCGCCATTGTTATCGGCGAGGTGCTCGGCCGCCTGCTGCCCGGCGGTCTGACGCAGTTTAGCGTCCGTCTTGCCTCTGCAGTCTTTGGCTCCGTGGTGTACTTCCTCATCCGCGCCATCGTGCTGCAGCTGGGCATGGATGCCAACGACATGAAGCTGCTCTCCGCCGTGATCGTTGCCGTGGCCCTGTGCGTGCCCGTGGTTTGGGAGCGCTATAAGCTCCGCAGCTCCTACACGAAGGGGGATGAGGCAAATGCTTAAGCTCTCGCACGTCAAAAAGACCTTCAACAAAGGCACCGTCACCGAGAAGCGCGCACTCACCGGCGTCGACCTCACCCTTAACGACGGCGACTTTGTAACCGTGATCGGCGGCAACGGCGCCGGCAAGTCCACGCTGCTCAACATGATCGCCGGCGTGTATCCGCTCGATTCGGGCGTCATCGAGCTCGACGGCAACGATATCTCGCGTCTGAGCGAGTCGCAGCGCGCCAAGTACCTGGGCCGAGTGTTCCAGGACCCCATGCGCGGCACCGCAGCCGACATGCAGATTGCCGAAAACCTAGCCCTCGCCAAGCGTCGCGGTCAGCGTCGTGGTCTTTCGTGGGGCGTCACCAAGGCCGAGAAGGACGAGTACGTTGAGCTGCTCAAGCGCTTGGACCTCGGTCTGGACACGCGCCTCAACGCCAAGGTCGGCCTGCTCTCGGGCGGCCAGCGCCAGGCACTCACCCTGCTGATGGCCACGCTCACCAAGCCGCGCCTGCTGCTGCTCGACGAGCACACAGCGGCCCTCGACCCCAAGACGGCATCGAAGGTGCTCAACCTGACCGAGGAGATCGTCGACGAGAACCACCTGACTACGCTCATGGTCACGCACAACATGAACGACGCCATCCGTCTGGGCAACCGTCTGATCATGATGCACGAGGGTCACGTGATTTACGACGTGGCGGGCGATGAGAAGAAGTCGCTCACCGTCGCCGACCTGCTCCAGAAGTTCGAGGAGGTCTCGGGCGGCGAGCTCGCCAACGACCGCATGCTGCTGAGCTAAAACCTGCTAAAGAGGGACAGGTTTATTTTGACAGGTTTTATCTGCGCAAACGTCAAAACCGCCGCAAAGGGACAGGCGCCCTTGCGGCGGTTTTCGCATATTATGTCGATAATCCAGCGTCAGCAGAAACCACTGGTTAAGAACTAAGGAAACTGCCATGAGAAGACTCCTTCCCCGTCTTGCCTTGACCGCTGCGCTTCTCGCCGGTGCGCTCACCGGCGCCCCAGCCTACGCCGCTGCGGCCACCCCTTCTCAAGTTATCGGCGCGTCCGATGTGATCGGACGGGCTTCTTGGTGGGTATCATGGTTGAACGATCATGAGGAGGTTTCCCTACATGGAATTGTTTGAGCCGATTCTTCATTTCTTTGAGCAACGGTGGGTCCACAACATCATCTGGGCCGTCATCTTGGCGATAGGCACCGCCGTCGCCGCCAAGGTCGTATCCAAGACCCTGAACCATCTGCTTAACCGAGACGATAACCCGCTACCGGCATCGAGTATCTTCATCAACATCGCGCGCGCCGTCATCTGGATGATCGGCGGCAGCTTTATCCTTGACAACTGTTTTGGCATTAATGCAAACGCCCTCGTCGCCGCTCTTGGCGTCGGCGGCATCGCCATCTCCCTGGGTTTCCAGGACACGCTCTCAAACCTTATCGGCGGCATGCAAGTGACCTTTATGGGCATCATCAAGCCCGGCGACAATATCGAGGTCGGCGGTGTGTCGGGCGTGGTCCAAGACATCACTTGGCGCCATACAACGATTGAGGATGCCTGTGGACAGACCATCATTGTGCCCAACTCCAACATCTCCAAGAACACGCTCGTGCATTTGATGCCCTTTGGACGCGTGGCCGTGCCCGTTGCCGTAAAGGACACGTCTAAGTGGGCTTCCCTTGACGCGCTGGCAGACGAGCTCACGAGCGCAACCAAAACGGCCGTCTCGCCCATCTCGGGCTTTGACAAAGAGCCCTACGTGCTCTTTAGCGAAATCGGCGACTTTGGCATCAAAGGAAAGATCATCTTTATCGTCAGCGACGACAGCACCACTTTCACCGCTGCCGACGCCTGCATCCGCGCCATCGCCCCCATCATCGCCTAAACCACCGCAAAGGGGTCAGGCATCTTTGTAGTGGTTTTCATTCGTGGTACCATGGTTCATATAGTTGTTTAAACGACTAAGGGAGCAACATTATGGAAGAGGCCTATCGTCAAGCACGCAAGCGCGGCGAGCAAGGACGTCGACGCGCCATTAGCCAAAGCGAGCATCCATACCTTACGGACCTCGATAGCTTGGTTGCTCAGCTCCCCTTAGGTCAGCGAGAGAATGTCGGCCTGCGGGATATTCCGCTCGAAATGGTCGTCGGCACGGTCACCAAGGGCCGTCAGTCCGCCTTTTCGTGTAACTTTATGCCCCTGCTTCCGTTTAGCACCGAGTTCGCCCGCAAGTGGTCCAACCTCTACGACATCCAGGTGACCGAGGGCTATCGCGACCCCGTCATCGTCACCGAGTTCATGCATCGGTTCTATGTCCAAGAAGGCAACAAACGCGTCAGTGTCCTCAAATTCCTAGACGCCCCGACGGTTTCGGCCAAGGTCACCCGTCTCTACCCCGGCACATGGGATTCCGTCGAAAGCCGCCTGTACGGCGAGTTCTGCGCGTTTTGGCGCGTCTGCCCCCTATACGAGATCGAGTTCTCGCGTGAGGGAAGCTACGAAACGCTCGCCAAGATGCTCGGTCAGAACCTTATCGAAAAATGGCCGCAGAAAAAGGTCGACTACCTGCGCCACACCTTCCTGCTCTTTAAGCGCGCCTACCTTCGCGCAGGCGGCGACCACCTGGACATTACGCCTGCCGACGCCATGCTCGTGTACCTCAATGTGTACAACCAGGACCGCCTGCTGGATACGCCGACGGATATCGTCGTAAACCGCCTGTGCAAGATTTGGCGCGAGCTGGTCATTGCCGGCAAAAATGACGAGGACAAGGTCGATCTTGTCGAAGCACCGAGCGTCGACGAGGAAGAAACGCCCGCCAAGTCCACCGCTGGCGTGCTCAACTTCTTTATGGGCAAGACCGTCTATTCGGCGGCCAACCCCCTGCGCATCGCCTTTATCCATGAGTTCCCCTGTGCGACGTCGAGCTGGGACAGCCTGCACGACCAAGGGCGTCAGTATCTCGATGAGCACCTTGGCGGCATCGTACGCACCGAGGCGTTCGAGGACTGCCACGATCCGGACGTGTTCTACGCCGCTGTGGAAACGGCTGTCAAACATGGAGATAACGTCATCTTCTCGACCTCGCACCGCCTGATGGAATATACACTCAGGGCCGCCGTCGAGTATCCCCAGATGCGATTCCTCAACTGCTCTATCGGCCTTCCCCACCAAAGCGTGCGCTCGTATTTTGGAAAGATGTACGAGGCCAAGTTCCTCCTGGGCGCCCTTGCCGCCAGCATGGCGGACAACCACCGCATCGGTTATCATGCGTCGGTCTTTGCGTCGGGCGCGCTTAGCGAGATCAACGCCTTTGCCATCGGCGCCTCGTTGCTCGACCCTCGCGCGCAGGTAATCCTTACCTGGGGCGATGTGCCCGCCGGCGGCCTTGCCGAGGCCATGTGCCGCGAAGGCGTGAGCGTCATGACCGGCGCCGACATGTCAAAGTCGCTCGAAGACCCCACGGCCTACGGACTCCACCGCCTGGTCGATGGCAAGGTCGTCGGCATCGCCATGCCGGTATGGAACTGGGGTCGATACTACGAGCTTATCGTGCGAAGCCTGCTGCATGGCACCTGGGATGAGACCAGTGACGATAGCCAGGTTCGCGCCGTCAACTACTGGTATGGTATGAGCTCGGGCGTTATCGACATTCGCTACGCTCCGGGCCTGCCTTATCAGACGCGCAAGCTTGTTCAGCTGCTCCGCAATGGCATCGTCGAGGGCTCCATCAATCCATTTGGCGGCGAACTCCATAGCCAAGACGGCGTGGTGCAGATCGAGGGCTTTCCCCCGCTGCCGAGCACGCAGATTGTCGAGATGAATTGGCTGGCCGACAACGTGGTGGGCACCATTCCGCAGCTCGACGATGAGCCGAAGGTCCGCGCCCTATGAAAATCCTTGCCGTAGCTGATACCGAAGAACGATGCCTTTGGGAATGCTTTCACAAGGAACGCTTTGAGGGTGTTGACCTGATTTTGTCAGCTGGCGACCTGGACCCGAACTATCTTGAGTTTTTGGTCACGGTCATCAACAAACCGCTCATCTACGTGCGAGGCAACCACGATGACCGCTACGTACGTCATGCACCGGGCGGCTGCATCTGTGTCGAAGATGCCGTCTACGTGTACCGCGGCGTCCGCATCGCGGGGCTTGGCGGCTCCATGCGCTACCGAGACGGTGCCAACATGTACACCGAGCACGAAATGGCCAAACGCATGCGCAAGCTGTCCCGCAAAGTGAGGATGGTCGGCGGCTGCGACATCTTGCTCACCCATGCACCCGCCGCCGGCGTGGGCGATCTGGATGATCTGCCACATCGAGGATTCGAATGCTTTAACACGGCGCTTGAGTCCTGGGGGGCCGACTATATGGTGCACGGGCATGTGCACCAATGCTATGGCCACGACTTTCAGCGTGAGCGTCGGCATGCATGCGGGGCAACAATCATCAACGCCTGCGGCTATACGCAGTTTGAACTTGACGAAGCGCACTACCCTATCCGTGGCTGGCAGGCAGCCTGGCTCAATTCGCAAACCATGCGCCGCGAGCTCAAGCGTCACGAGGCCATCGAGTCCTCTACCGCCAGAACACCCTGGTAACCACCACAAAGGGGACAGGCACCTTTGTGGTGGTTTTGGCTGATGACGCTACAGCGCAGCGACGACTTTGTCGCCCATCGCCGCGGTGCCGAGGATCTTGTCCGCCGCGGTATTGGCATCGGCGATGTCGCGGGTACGCCAGCCCTCATCGAGCACACGCGCCACGGCATCCTCAATCCAGACGGCTTGTTCGCCCATGTCGAGTGCATAGGTCAGAAGCATTGCCACCGACAGAATCTGCGCGAGCGGATTAGCGATACCGAGCCCCGCGATGTCAGGCGCGCTGCCGGCGCTCGGCTCAAACAGCGACACGCTGTCACCCAGCGAAGCCGAGGCAAGCATGCCGAGCGATCCGGTAATCTGCGCCGCCTCGTCGGACAGAATGTCGCCGAACATGTTCTCCGTCACCACGACGTCAAAGTCGGCCGGTCGGTTGATGAGCTGCATGGCGGCGTTGTCGACGAGCAGATCCTCAAGCTCGATATCTGGGTATTCCTCGTCATGCACGCGATGCACGACCTCGCGCCACATGCGGCTCGTCTCAAGTACGTTGCGCTTGTCCACGCTCGTCACCTTGCCACGGCGCTTGCGAGCCGCCTCGAACGCTTGGCGGGCGATGCGCTCAACTTCGTACTCACGGTACTCCATCACATCGACCGCGCGCTGGCCAGCCACACCGTTGGCGCCCGCACCATCCTCATCGTAAAAGCGCTCGTGCTTGCCAAAGTAAATGCCACCGGTAAGCTCGCGGACGAGCATCATGTCAACGCCCTTGATGACCTCGGGACGAAGCGTCGATGCGCCGGCGAGTGCGTCGTAGATTTTTACGGGACGAAGGTTGGTGTAGAGGCCGAGCTCTTTGCGGATGCGCAGCAAGCCTTGCTCGGGGCGCGGTGCCGCCGGATCGGTCGAATCCCACCTAGGGCCACCGACGGATGCCAGCAGCACGGCGTATGACGCCTTAGCCGCCGCAAGCGTTTCATCGGGCAGCGGGTTGCCGCAGGCATCAATCGCCGCGCCGCCAATCAGGTGATCCTCAAAGGCAAACTCCACGCCGGCGCGTTTTCCCACCGCAGCCAGCACCTTCTTGCCCTCGGCAATGACCTCGGGGCCAATACCGTCGCCCGGCAGGCAGCAGATCTTATAGGTCTTTTTCACGTTGCAGCTCCAGCTCTCGCTACTCGGTCCGTTTGCAAACGGGTTATCAAGCTTGACCGTCATAATCGCCTATGCCTCCTGTGCTTTTGCCGCGGCAATCTTGGCACGCGTGCGCGCAACCAGACCACCTGCCTCGATGATCTCGGCAATAAACGGCGGGAACGGCTCTGCCGTAAAGGTCTTGCCCGTGCGCTCGTTGGTAATGACACCCGCCTCGGTATCGACCTTCACGGTATCGCCGGCACAAATCGCATCGATGGCCTCGGGGCACTCCATAATGGGCAGGCCCACATTAATGGCATTGCGATAAAAGATACGGGCGAAGCTCTTGGCAATAACGCAGGACACCCCCGCAGCCTTGATAGCAACCGGAGCATGCTCACGCGAAGAGCCACACCCAAAGTTCTCCTCAGCCACAATGATGTCGCCAGGCTTAACGGTCGAGGCAAACGCGGGATCAATATCCTCCATAGCATGCGCCGCCAGATGCGCATGATCCGACGAGTTCAAATAACGAGCAGGGATAATGACATCCGTGTCAACATCGCGCCCATATCGAAAAACTTTGCCCTCAAAGTTCATATCAACAACCTCAATCCTAAATATCAGATAAGACCTTTCCATGGCGCGGGCCCATCTGGCCCCACCCTGCAGTACAGCAGCTTCTGCCGTGGCAAATGTGTCATATCAAACCTCATCGCAGCAGGGTCTTGGGTGTTTCGTCCGCCGCGAGTCCCGCACGAGCCGGAGGCCACTTAATGTGGCCTCCGTGCGAGCCAGGACTGTCCGAAGCGCCGGATGAAACACCCAAGACCCCCACGGCCCTTACAGGTCGCTTGGCAGGCAGATATGCCCCGCCACAGCAGAGGCCGCCGCAACAGCCGGCGAGGCCAGATAGACCTCGGACGTGGGGTCGCCCATGCGGCCGACAAAGTTTCGGTTGGTCGTGGAGATGCAGCGCTCCCCCGCCGCCAGGATACCCATATAGCCGCCCAGGCACGGACCGCACGTGGGCGTGGAGAACACGCAGTTGGCATCCAGGAAAATGTCGGTCAAGCCCTCCTTCATGCACTGGCGGAAGACCGCCTGGGTCGCTGGAATCACGATACAGCGCACACCGTCGGCAACCTTATGGCCCCGCATGACCTCGGCAGCCGCACGCATGTCCTCAATACGGCCGTTGGTGCACGAGCCAATGACCGCCTGGTCAATCGTGATATGGCGGCTATCGCTCACCGGATGGGTGTTACTCGGCAGGTGCGGCCACGATACACACGGCTTAATGTCGGTGGCGTCAATCGTAATGACCTGGGCATACTCGGCATCCGGATCGGCGTGGTACTCAACGTAATCGCGCTCGCAAAGGCCCTTGAGCCAGGCGCGCGCAACATCATCGACCTCGATAATGCCCGCCTTACTGCCTGCCTCGATCGCCATGTTCGAGATGGTCATACGGCCTTCCATCGACAGACTCTCGATGGTACTGCCGGCAAACTCCATGGCCTGGTACAGGGCACCGTCCACGCCGATCATACCGATGATGTGCAAGATGATGTCCTTAGCCGTGGCACCATCCGTGAGCTCGCCGTTAATCTCAAATCGAATCGTCGGTGGCACCTTAAACCAGGCACGCCCCGTAGCAATCCCCACGCCGGCATCCGTCGAGCCCACGCCGGTCGAAAACGCACCCAAGGCGCCATACGTGCAGGTATGCGAGTCCGCACCGATAATCAGATCTCCCGGCACCACCACGCCGCGCTCGGGCAGCAGAGCATGCTCAATGCCCGCGCAGCCTTGCTCGTAATAGTGCGTTACATGCTGCTCATGCGCAAAATCGCGCATCTTCTTGGTCTGCTCGGCGCTCTTAATGTCCTTGTTGGGCGCATAGTGGTCGGGCACCAGGCAAATGCGGTCGCGATCGAATACCTCGGTCGCGCCCAGCTCGCGAAAGACATCGATCGCGATAGGCGCGGTAATGTCGTTGGCGAGCACGATGTCCAGGTCGCATTCGACCAGCTGACCGGGCTTTACCTCGTCGAGCCCGGCGTGTGCCGCCAAAATCTTCTCTGCTACGGTCATGGAACGTGCCATGTGATTCCCCTCTCGTGCGGTCTATGCCCTGCCGAATATCGTTACTTGCCCGCCTTGGAGCGGTTGGTCTGGATCATGCGGTTAATAGCGTTGATGTAAGCCTTGGCCGAGCTCACGATGATGTCGGTGTCCGCGCCACGGCCGGTGTAAATCTTGCCGTCCTCGGCCGTGATGCGCACCGTCACCTCACCGATGGCGTCGATGCCGCGCGTAATGGCTTTGACGTTGAACTCCGTCAGCTCGCCATGGGCTGAGATGGCCTTGTCGACCGCCTTGTACGCCGCGTCGACCGGGCCGGTGCCCGTCGAGCACACCACATGGGTCTCGCCGTCCTCATCGGTAATGGTTGCCGTAGCAGTAGGAATGAGCGGATCGCCGCAGGAAACCTGGAGGGCATCGAGCGTGTAAATCGCCTTGACCTCACGCTGGCGCTCCTGGATCATCGACTCCAGATCCTCGTCAAAGACTTCCTTCTTTTGGTCGGCAATCTCCAGGAAGCGCTGGTAGATAGCCTCGAACTCCTCATCGCCAAAGGTATAGCCCAGCTCTGCGAGGCGATGGCGCAGCGCCGCGTGACCCGAGCGCGCCGAGAGGATTATCTCGGAGCCGGCAGCGCCCACGTCCTTGGGATCAATGATCTCGTATGTATCACGTGCCTTGAGCACGCCGTCCTGATGAATGCCCGAGCTGTGGGCGAAGGCATTCGCGCCCACGATGGACTTATTAGGCTGCACGTTAATACCGGTAATGGAGCTAACGAGCTTAGATGCGCGCGTGAGCTCGGTCTTCACGATGTCGGTGTGGGCGTCCAGATCCTGCTCGTGCATCTTCATGGCCATAACGACTTCCTCAAGCGCCGTGTTGCCGGCGCGCTCACCCAAGCCATTGATGGTGCACTCAATCTGCGTCGCGCCGTTGCGGACCGCCTCGAGTGCAAGGGCCGTGGCCATACCCAGATCGTTATGGGTGTGGACCGAGATCGTAACGTCTTCGATACCCGCCGCGCGCTCGCGCAGGTCGCGAATACGAGCACCAAACTCCCAAGGCATGTTGTAGCCTGTAGTGTCCGGGATGTTCACCACCGTGGCGCCGGCCTTAACCGCGGCCTCGATAATACGAACCAGGAATTCCTGATCGGAGCGGCCCGCGTCCTCAGCGTAAAACTCAACGTCGTCGACAAACTTGCGGGCATGCTTCACGGCGTGGATGGCGCGCTCGATCGCCTCGTCTTCGGTCATATGGAGCTTGTCGCGCAGGTGGCTGGGGCTCACACCCAAACCGGTATGAATACGGGGCCTCTGAGCCGTCTTGAGGGCTTCTGCGGCCACTTCAATATCCTTGTCGACCGCACGGGTGAGGCCGCATACCGTGCACCGGTCGCCCGCGATCTTGCCGATCTCTTGCACCGAGCGAAAATCGCCGGGACTCGAGATGGGAAAGCCCGCCTCGATCACATCGACGTTCATGCGCACCAGCTGACGTGCGATGACAAGCTTTTCCTCGGTATTCATGCTGGCGCCGGGAGACTGCTCTCCATCGCGCAGGGTAGTGTCAAAGATTGCGATTTTGCGGCTCATGATTTCCTCCTGATAGGCCAAAGATACAGATAGCTTTCAGGAGAGATGGAGTGCCCCAAGATAGAAAAATACCCGTGTCGCTCATCACGCCCAAAAGCGGCGGACGATAGCGCACCCGGGTACAACAAATCGTTATAGCGAGATTACAACCCTAGCGCGCTATCCAATCTAGTAGCGCTAGGCCTAGGAGCTGCTGCGTGTTATTGAACATGTTCGGCTCCTTTCAGCCTCGGGTATGTACTACATCGCGCTAAAGTGTAACACAGTCGAAACGATGTGCAATGGGGCTTTTGCCCCTAGATAGCAAGAAACCCGGTCCTGCACGAGGCAGAACCGGGTTTCTTTAGCAATGCTTGCTTTGCTCAGGCAGTAACTGTTAGTTACTCAGCCAGGAAGTCACGCTGGACAGCGGGATCGACCTTGACGCCAGGGCCCATGGTGGAAGACACGGAGATGGACTTGACGTACTTGCCCTTAGCAGAAGAGGGCTTGACGCGCAGGATCTCGGTGTACAGGGCAGCGTAGTTCTCGACGAGCTGCTGCTCAGAGAAGGACTTCTTGCCCAGGGGCACGTGGCAGATGCCATAGCGATCGGCGCGATACTCAACGCGGCCGGCCTTGAGCTCGGAGACCATCTTGGCGACGTCCATGGTCACGGTGCCGAGCTTGGGGTTCGGCATGAGGCCACGGGGACCAAGGATCTTACCGATGCGGCCAACCTTGGCCATCATGTTCGGCGTAGCGATAGCGGCGTCGAAGTTGATCTCGCCCTTCTGGATCTGGGCGACGAGCTCGTCGGAACCGATGATGTCGGCGCCGGCAGCCTCGGCCTCGCGGGCCTTCTCGCCCTCGGCAAAGACGGCAACACGAACGGTCTTGCCGGTGCCGTGGGGCAGGGAGATGGAACCACGGATGTTCTGGTCAGCCTTACGAGTATCGATGCCCAGACGGAAGTGGGCCTCGACGGTCTCGTCGAACTTGGCGGTGTCGAGCTCCTTGATGAGCTTGGCAGCCTGAAGGGGGGTGTAGAGCGTGGCGCGGTCGATCTTCTCGGCAGCGGCGTTATAGCTCTTACCATGCTTAGCCATGTGCATTACCTCCTGTGGTTAAACGGGCGTGAGCCCTCCCACATCGTATCGTGTGCCCTATTGCACACATATAACGGGCGCCCCGGTCGGGGCACCCGTCATTACCAAAAGAAATCGCTACTCAGCGATGGTGACGCCCATGGAGCGGGCGGTACCGGCGATGATCTTCTTGGCGGCGTCAATGTCGTTGGCATTGAGGTCCGGCATCTTGATCTCGGCGATCTTGGTGAGCTGCTCCTGGGAGAGCTGACCAACCTTGTCGGCCTGCGGCTTAGCGGAACCAGACTTGAGGTTCAGCTCCTTCTTGATGAGGTGAGCCGCCGGCGGGGTCTTGGTGATGAAGGAGAAGGACTTGTCCTCGTAGACAGAGATCTCAACGGGGATGATGTCGCCCTTCTTGTCCTGCGTCTCGGCGTTAAAGGCCTGGCAGAACTGCATGATGTTCACGCCAGCTGCGCCCAGGGCGGGGCCGACGGGAGGAGCGGGGTTAGCGGCACCAGCAGGAATCTGGAGCTTAATGACGTTGGCAACCTTCTTCTCAGCCATGGTCATTCCTTTCGAATCACGAGTGTGAAGTACTTGCTATATCGTAAGCACGCACGTGTTAGAAGCACTCCTGAGATGAGCAGTCACAGAAGAAGCACGCTCGCGCGAACGGACGAAAACTTAAGCGATGACAGCGACCTGGTTAAAGTCGAGCTCGACCGGCGTCTCGCGGCCAAAGATCATCAGCGTGACCTTGAGCTTGCCAGCCTCGGTGTTAACCTCGGAGACCTTGCCATCAAAGTCGGTAAGCGGGCCATCGGTGACGCGGACGGACGTGCCGACCTCAATATCAACCGAAGTGCGCTTGGGCGAATCGCCCTTACCGGGACGACGAGTCATCTTGTTGTACTCGTCACGGGAAAGCGGAGCGGGCTTGCCGTTGCCGCCCAGGAAACCGGTGACGCCAGGCGTGTTACGAACACACGTCCAAGCATCGTCATCCATCTCCATGCGGACCAGGACATAACCCGGGAAGATCTTGGAATCCTTGGTCTCACGCTTGCCACCCTCTTTAATCTCGGTGACACGCTCCATAGGAATCTCGATATCAAAGATACGGTCCTGCATGCCCATAGTCTCGATGCGATGCTCGAGATCGGACTTAACGCGGTTCTCGTATCCAGAGTAAGTGTGAACGACGTACCAACGCTTAGACATGGTTTAGCCCCTCAATCCAGAGAACAGAGCAAGAGCCTCGCCAAAGCCAGCATCGAGCAGAGCGATGACGACGCCGACGACGATCAGAGAAGCGCAAACGACGACGGAGTAGTTCACGAGCTCCTTCTTATCGGGCCACGTGACACGCTTCATTTCGGACTTGACCGAAGCGAAATACTTCTTGGTGCGGGCGAAGAAACCAGGCTTCTCGTTCTTCTTGGACTTCGCAGCCTTCTCGTTCTTCTTGGCAACGGCCTTCTTGGCCTCAACCTTGGAGTTGGCGGCAGCGTTGTTGGCAGGCGCCTGCTGCTGAGCCTTCTTCTTGTTCTTCTTGTTGGCCATTTGGGTTACCTCCGCGCAATGCGCTTATACATGAGTAAACCGTAAGCCCCCAATTGGGAGCTTACGGAATAATGACTGGCACGCCAGGAAGGACTCGAACCCTCAACACTCGGTTTTGGAGACCGATGCTCTACCAATTGAACTACTGGCGTATGTGACTAGAGACTAGCGAGTCTCTTTGTGCAGCGTGTGGTGACGGCACCAGGGGCAATACTTCTTGATCTCCATACGATCAGGCATGGTCGACTTGTTCTTGGTGGTCGTATAGTTGCGGCGCTTGCACTCAGTGCACGCAAGAGTAACTAGAGTACGCATGTATCCTGAACCTTTCATTTCCGCCCCGTACGGGCACGAGTTGATACTTTATCAGCTCTACGTAAGTGCTGTCAACGAAAACCTCGAATCAATTGGTTCTCGGTGAACCCATTCATATTTGGAACACATCAATGGAGCCAACGAGATCTAATCGACGGTGCGCCCAGGACCATTATCGATCCTCTCGACACCAGCAACGACTCAATATCCATTGCAGAAAAGAACCCGGCACCCATATAAGTGCCGGGTTCTCTAAGTCAGCTATATCAAAGAGCTAATTTACTCAATGATCGTGGAGACGATGCCCGAACCGACGGTGTGGCCACCCTCGCGGATAGCGAAGCGCAGGCCCTCCTCCATGGCGATCGGGTGGATGAGGTCGCCCTCGATGGTGATGTGGTCACCAGGCATAGCCATCTCGGTGCCCTCAGGGAGCTTGACCGTACCGGTAACGTCGGTGGTACGGAAGTAGAACTGAGGACGATAACCATCGAAGAACGGGGTGTGACGGCCGCCCTCCTCCTTGGTCAGAACGTAGATCTCGCCGGTGAACTTGGTGTGCGGGGTAACCGAACCGGGCTTGCAGAGAACCTGGCCGCGCTCGATGTCCTCGCGCTTGATACCGCGGAGCAGCAGACCGACGTTGTCGCCAGCCTCGCAGAAGTCCATGGACTTACGGAACATCTCGATACCGGTAACAACGGTGTTCTGGGTATCCTTGATGCCGACGATCTCGACGGGCTCGTTGAGCTTGAGCTCACCGCGCTCGACACGGCCGGTAGCAACGGTACCACGGCCGGAGATGGTCATAACGTCCTCAACGGCCATCAGGAACGGGAGGTCGTTGTTACGAGCAGGCGTCGGGATGTACTCGTCGACAGCCTTCATGAGCTCGCGGATGGCGTCCATCCACTTGGCGTCGCCCTCGAGAGCGCCCAGAGCGGAACCACGGATGACGGGGATGTCGTCGCCGGGGAAATCGTACTCGGAGAGAAGCTCGCGGGTCTCCATCTCGACGAGGTCGATGAGCTCGTCATCGTCGACCATGTCGCACTTGTTCAGGAAGACGACGATGTAGGGAACGCCGACCTGACGGGCGAGCAGGATGTGCTCGCGGGTCTGAGCCATGGGGCCGTCGGTAGCGGCGATGACCAGGATAGCGCCGTCCATCTGAGCAGCACCGGTGATCATGTTCTTGACGTAGTCAG
>CABRFG010000007.1 GCA_902470095.1 uncultured Collinsella sp. | reverse complement strand
CGGTTCCACCGGGCCGCGCGGCAAGGAGATATATTGCCAGACCGGAGGGGCGCCGTGGGCGGGAATCGCGCACTCCATATTTTGTTCACAAATGAATAGGTCCCTCAGTCGCATCACTGAGGTTAAAACTGAAGCATTGGCTTCTGATATTGGCGATGACCAGCTGTTTTATGTGTATTGAGACATCGGTCATCTCTGGAGCGCTACTTTACTCCAAAGGCATCAGTTATTTGTTTCCCATCGGTAAAAGGCGGGTTTTGTTCGCCAAGCGTTCTTATATATAGCTAGATACGGGTTCGAACCCGTGCACCGGCAACAAAAAAGCGACCAACCGGAGTTGATCGCTTTCTATTCCATGGTGGGCCGTCAGGGGTTCAGCCTGCTTCGCAGGCGGCCGCTGCGGCGCTTTCGCGCCTTGCGCGCTGCGCTGGCAAACGCTCACGCGTTTACTCAGCTCCGCGCCCCGACGGGTTCGAACCCATGAAAGGACGACAAAAAAGACGGCCAACCGAAGTTGACCGTCTCAACAATCTTTGGGTGGGCCGTCAGGGGTTCGAACCCTGGACCTTGGGATTAAAAGTCCCCTGCTCTGCCAGCTGAGCTAACGGCCCGCGGGTGGCATTGTACCACGGTCTGGGACTATTCCCAACTCCATTGGCCGTTCTGGAAAATCACAACTTCGCGTCCATCAGGCGTAATGCCCGTAATATCGATGTCATCCGTGCCGATCATAAAATCGACGTGCGTGCTCGAGACGTTAACGCCATGCTCCAGGAGCTCCTCCTTGGACATGTCATACCCACCCTCGATGCATTCGGGGAAACCGACTCCTAGCGCGAGATGGCAGCTAGCGTTCTCGTCATAGAGCGTGTCATATAACAGAACGCCGCTTTCGCGGATCGGCGTGTTCTTGGAAATGAGCGCGACCTCTCCCAGGTGAGCAGCGCCCTCGTCAGTATCGATGATACTTGCGAGCGTTGCCTTGCCCACACGGGCGTCGTAGTCCACCACGCGGCCTCCCTCAAACTTAATCCAAAAATCGTCGACCTTATTGCCGTGGTGGATGAGCGGCATGGCAGAATACACGATACCGTCGGCGCGCATGCGATCGGGTGAGGTGAAGACTTCCTCGGTGGGAATGTTGGGGAAGAAGGGGTGTCCATCGGGCGTCTTGCCCTTGCCGCCGGCCCACTCGTGACCCTTCGTCATGCCAATCGTCAAATCGGTTCCATTTGCCGCGGTGTAGTGCAGGTAGTCGAAACGAATGTCGTTCAGGAAGCGCAGGTTCTTTTCGAATGCGGCGTCATGGAGTTCCCAGTCGCTCTCCGGGTCCTGGCCATCGGCGCGCGCGGTGTGCAGAATCGCATTCCACAGCTTATAGATTGCAACCTCATCGGCGTCTCCCGGGAACACCTCGTGCGCCCATGCCACGACCGGAGCGCCGGCGATGCACCACGGATTGATGTTGTAATCCAGTCCACGGCGGAAAACTTTGCACTGCGTATTCCTCGCCTTGGATGCCGCGGCCGGCTTGGCTGGATCGATGCCCTTGAGGGCTGCAGGATCCGCACCCTCGATAAAGATAAAGCAGGCACCGTCCTGGGCCAGGGAATCCAGCTGTAGGCGCTTCCACTCGGGCGTCTGCTCAAAATAGTTTTTCTCGACATGCTCGTACGTGAGCCTCGTCACGGCATCATCGGCCCAGATGACCGTCACGTGGCCGGCGCCGGCAGCATAGGCCTCCGCGACCACCACGCGCGCAAACGGCGCGCACTCGACCGGAGACTGAACGACGACCTCCTGGCCGGGCTTGACGTTTACGCCCTTGCGGACGACCAGGCGCGCGTAGTTTTTAATCTTGGGCTCCAGGGCCTTCATGCCCTCCAGAGCCTCTTCGACCGTCAGGGCAGCTCGAATCATGTGCCACTCCATCTATCTATAGAACAGTAAAAAGGCGCGCCGCAAAAACGACGCGCCTTATATCTTAGCGATAAGTATGTATGCAAACGCTACTTCTTCTTGGAGTCCTTCTTGTCCTCCTCGGCAGCCGCGCGCTCAATAAGAGCGTTGAGCTTGTTCTCGGACATGCCCTCGGCCTGTGCGCGGTACATGTTGCGCAAGGGACGAATACGAGCGAAATCATAGATAAAGTCGCCCAAAATGATGACGTAGGACAAAACAATGCCGACCATCTGGACAGGGCTGGACACCATGCCAGCGGGAGCGAAGTACAGCGAGGCCCAAATTGCCACAACGAGCACCATGCCAATGGCGAGCACAATCCACCAGATGCGACGGCGCTTGGTGTAGTCCTCGTCCTGCTTGAGGAGGATATTCGACACCGTATAGATGCGGTCCTCCTTGGCGCGCTGCTTAGCCTTGCGGGCGCGCTTCTCCTCTTTAGAGAGGCCCTCGAGGTTCTCGCCCTTCTCGAGCTCTTTGCGGCGTGCCTTAGACGAAGCCGGCACGACGCGAACGGAGCTCGCTGCTTGGCGGGCGGGTTTAGCAGATGCGGCAGACTTGCGCGCAACCCCGGTAACTTCGTGGGATTGCGTGCGCTTGTTCGTGGCGCTACGGGTACTCACTTATGCGTTCTCCTTCATGCTTGTGAACTGGGAGCCCGTGATGATCTGGAAGGCCTCGCGATAGCGCTCGGACGTGCCATCGATGACCTCGGCGGGCAGGTGCGGGGTCTCCCCCGTCATATCCCAGTTGGCCTTGAGCCAATTGCGGACGAATTGCTTGTCGTAGCTAGGCTGGATCTTGCCCTCCTCGTAGCTGGCAGCAGGCCAGAAACGGCTGGAGTCGGGCGTGAGACACTCGTCGATCAGCGTGACCTTGCCATCAATAACACCAAACTCGAACTTGGTGTCGGCAATGATGATGCCACGGGTCGCGGCGTACTCGGCGGCAGCCTTGTAGATCTTGAGGGAAAGGTCGCGAATCTGCGTGGCGATGTCCTCGCCCACGATCTCGCAGCAACGCTCGAACGAGATGTTCTCGTCGTGGTCACCGATCT
Source organism: uncultured Collinsella sp. (assembly GCA_902470095.1). Classification (GTDB taxonomy): domain Bacteria; phylum Actinomycetota; class Coriobacteriia; order Coriobacteriales; family Coriobacteriaceae; genus Collinsella. The sequence continues at coordinate 37,419 of CABRFG010000007.1, read as the reverse complement.
CGGCCTTCGTGGACGGCGTGAACAGCGGCTCAGGAAGCTTGGAAGCCTCGGTCAGGCCCTCAGGCAGCTGGATGCCGCAGACGGTGCCGTTCTCGTCGTAGGTCTTCTTGCCCGAACCGGTCAGATAGCCGCGGACGATGCACTCGATAGGAATCGTCTGGGCCTTCTTAACCAGCATGGCGCGGCCAGCGAGGTAGTCACGATACTCAGCAAACTCCTCGGGGAAATCCGCCGGGTCGATGGAAACGAGATGGTTGGGGACGATGTCGGCAAACTTATCGAACCAGAATGCCGAGATGCGATTGAGTACCTCTCCCTTAAACGGAATCTCGTCGGGAAGAATGAAGTCGAACGCAGAAATGCGGTCGGTGGCGACCATCAGCAGGTTTTCACCGGCATCGTAAATATCACGAACCTTGCCACGGGAATCCGGACGACGCTCCATCGTTGTCACGTGAGTCACTCCTTACCTAAATACGACAGAAATGCGGGTTCTTTCCCGCATGTTTTCGCAAACTCGGAGCGGCAGGGACGCGGCCCCTCCTTCACCGAATAGCGAAAAGCTAGTGCTCCATTGTAGTAGATGCCGCGTCTGCCGTGTGCTCGCGGGGCAGATGAATTGTAAAAGTCGTACCCTTTCCAAGCTCCGACTCCACGGATATGTAGCCATGGTGACGCTCGACAATCTGCTTGGTCACGGCGAGGCCAACGCCCAGGCCGCCAGCTTCGCGGGCGCGGCTGGCATCGGCGCGCCAAAACCGCCCGAAGATGCGCGACAAATCGTCCTTGGCAATACCGATGCCGGTATCAGAAACGGCAATGCTGACGTGCTTGCGGTCACTGAGCACCGACACCACGACCCAACCGCCCTCGGGGGTGTAGCGCATGGCGTTGCTCATGAGGTTGATAACACATTGCGTGATCATGTCGGGATCGGCCTCGACGACATCGTCGTGACCCTGGGTCTCGTCCGCAAAACGCAGGCGCAGATCGCGGTCGACAAACAGGCGCTCCTGGGCATTAACGATGGAACGCACGAAAGGAACCATGTCCACCGGCTCAAGGTTGAGCGGAGCCGTGCTGTTTTCCATGCGCGACAGGTCGAGCATCTGCTGCACCAGACGAGCCAGGCGACGCGTCTCGGAAGCAACGGTTTCCAAATGCTCATCGTCGGTGGGATACACGCCATCCTGCATGGCCTCGACCGTTGCGAGCATGGCCATAAGCGGCGTGCGAAGCTCGTGTGCAACGTCTGAGGTCAGGCGCTTCTCGTGTTTCATATCCTTCTCGAGCGAAGTGGCCATCTCATCGAAGGTCTCACCCAGCTGATCGATCTCGTCATCACCGCGCAGTCCCGTGCGAGCCGACAGGTCGCCGTCACGGATTTGCTTTGCGGTACTGGTGATGCGATGAATCGGCTTGGTGAGCATGCGCGACACGAGCGATCCGATAACGACCGAAATGCAGATTGCAACAACCGCGGCGAGGGCCATGGCGTTAAAGGTCTTCTCCCTAAACGCAGAGTCCGCCTTGGTGAGCAGAGCGTCGGAGCCGATGGCCCACAGCTTTACCTGTCCGACATGCTCGCCGGAAGACGTTACAATCTCGACGTTAGCAACGCTATCGGAGTCGGTTGGAGCAGACGAGACCGGGCTATGCGATGCCCTCTTGCCGCTCGTGTCGTCGGTCGTAGCCTGGTTTTCGCGTACATCGGCAGTAGCGCTTGCCGAGGGCCATGAGTCGTCGTAGACGATGACGCCCTTTTTATTGACGACCTGCATACCAAGATCGTCGGAAACCAAACTCGACGTTGCGACCGTGCGCAGTTCTCCCGCGGTCCAAGAGCCGTTTTCCTCATATGAGGTTGCCAACTTCTCGGCAGCGGAATTTGCGATTTCGACGATATTGGAGCGTGTGTAATCCGAAAAGACCGTGCCCCACACAACAGAGACAACGCCCACCAGCACCAATACCGTCATGAGCGATGTCAGAGCAAAAGCAAGTGCCATGCGCGAGGGATAGCTCATCGTTGGCCGTGAATCGGAACGAGGCGTGTTCCAACTAGCCTTGGAACCCGCCTCGCTCTCCTGCTTGTGCTTTTGTCCGATTTCAAAGCGCGCAGGTGTCATATGTGATTTCCCTATTTCTCGTCCGACTTATCGGTCTTGGCCGGAGCCTCGAAGCGATAGCCGACACCATGGACGGTGTAGAGCCACTTGGGCTTCTTGGGATCATCGCCCAGCTTGGCGCGAAGATTCTTCACGTGGCTATCGATGGTGCGCTCATAGCCCTCAAAGTCATACCCGAGCACTTTCTCGACCAGCTCCATGCGGTTATACACACGGCCGGGATGACGGGCAAGCGTGGTGAGCAGCTTGAACTCGGAAGCCGTCAGATCGACTTCCTTGCCCTCGACCAAGATCTTGTGGCCCGAGATATCGATGACCAGATCGCCGAAGTCGAGTACCTCGACGGCGGGCTCGTCGGCCTGATGGGCACGGCGGAACAGAGCGCGAACGCGGGCGACGAGCTCGCGCGGCGAGAACGGCTTAATCAGATAGTCGTCGGCGCCGAGCTCAAGACCGATAATACGGTCCTCGATCTCGCCCTTAGCCGTCAGCATGATGATGGGGACATCCGAGGTATCGCGAATGGTGCGGCAAACGCGCTCGCCGGGGATCTTGGGGAGCATAAGGTCGAGCACGACCAGGTCGAACTGATGCTTCTCGAACTCCTCGATCGCGGACTGCCCGTCGCCGACGCCCACAACCCAGTAGCCTTCGCGCTCGAGATAGGCAGCGACGGCGTCACGGATTGCCTTCTCATCCTCGACCAGCAGAATCTTTTTTGCATCTGAAGCCATAACACGGCCCCCCTGTCTCAATTAGCTAAGAACAAGCCCATTTTAACGCACCTGAGCCCGCCGGATGCCGCTATGACGCGGCAGCTCGGCGGGCGGTACTCACAATTACAACGCGTTTATTCCCCTGTTGGCGCCTTTTTAACCCCTCTAAGCTTAAAGAGAGAATAGGCGTGCAGTGACCGTCTCTGGTATACCCTGGCTGTTGCGCACCGTGGCGTACGTAAGGAATGAGTTCGATTTTCCCGCCGTAGCTGGATAATCGCCATACTCCAAAGCGCGGTCGGGCGACAGCAGCGAGCCATAGGTCTTGGCAGAGGTGTCGATCAGGAAATGCGACGCCTGTACCTTAACAAGGTATTTATTCTTCTTGCCAGCCGCACATGCGAGCGGCTCGCGGGACAGGAAGAGGTACGGCCCTCCCTCATTACCGATATACGTGCCCATATTGCCCAGGCTGCCCACACCACTATAGGCCGCCTCGATAGAAAACACGAAGGTGTCGCCCATATATACGGCCTCGAAAGGCGAAACTGACGAGGGAAGGACTAGCTGGGCACGTTTGGTGTTGTTGCCGTCGGTCAGATCGATTGCCGTTATGCCGTAGTAGACGCCCTCGTCGTTGCGGACACGCGGCGAGATGGTCAAAATGCCGTCGCTCGCGCGCGGGGCCGATGCAAAGCGACCCGTCGATTTCCAAATTGTCTCGGCCTTGGATTCATCAAGCGAGCGACGATAGCAAAACGAATCGCTACTCGTTTTATTGCCACCTGCCGAGGGCATTTTATACCAGATGACTGATGACCCGAACGCCGTAAACAGCGGCGGATCGTAGTCCTTGCCACCTCGATCGAGCTCAACCACGTCGCCAGAGAGCGAAGCGCCCGACAGATTTTGAGCGTAGAGCTTCCACGATGAATTGGCAAAGTTCATCTCAACCCACGCGAATACGCCGTCGCCGGCACGGACATCGTAGAATGCATATCCCGTGCCCTCGATAGGATCCTCGATTAATGTGGTAAGCGAGCCATCGCCCAGGTTGAGCACACCGAGTGTGTTGGCGTGCAGTGCCGATGCGGGCGCCATCATTGCCGCGGCGTAATCGCCGTCGCAGTAGTACAGCAGCGTACCCAGAGGCAGCGTCCATGACGCCGCCGGCTCAAGATCGATGTCGACTGCCTCGTACTCATCCGTAATCGAGATGATTTTGGAATCATCCTTGATAACCTGCGGCTCGCCGGCGGCATCATCGCTGGTGCCCGTTTTTTTCGAGCATCCGGCAAGCACCGTGGCAGCGCCCGCGGCAGCCCCACCGAGTACAAAGCCGCGACGCGATATTCCGTTCTTGATGTGATCGGCGATACCCATTAGGCGATCTCGGCGCGAGCGGCCTCGATAGCGCGTGTAAGCTGGTCGGCGCAGGAGGTCTTTTTCATACCGCAGGTATTACCGGCGAGAACCTCGATTACGCGATCGGCAGGAGCGCCCTCGACCAGCTTGGAGATAGCCTTGAGATTGCCGTCGCAGCCGCCGGTAAACTCAACGCCCATCACCTTGTTGCCGTCATCGGAAAGGTCAAGGTGAATATTGCGAGCACACACGCCCTGAGGCTTGTAATCAAACGAAATCATGCGATCCCCTCTCAGAATGTTATTCGAGACGACTATTATCCCCGTCTTTCCCTAAATGCAACGAGGCGCTTTGCCGGCAACACACATTACCAGCAAAGCGCCCTAAAAAGCTAACGTTATGCCCGAACCTACTCGAAGCTCAGCTGCTCCAGGCGATCGAAGACCGTGTCGATACGGGTGAGGAAGTCCCACGGATCAAAGATCTCGTCGAGTTTCTCCTGGCTGACGGTGCAGCGCGGATCGGCCTCGAGACGCTCCTTAAAGGTAGAGCCGGAGACACAATCCTGTACCTCGTGCCAGGTTGCCATGGCGTTCTCCTGCACAATGGCGTACGCGTCCTCGCGGGTGATGCCCGTGTCGACGAGGGCGAGCAGGACCTTGGAGGAGAAGATGAGGCCGCGTGTCTTGTTGAGGTTGGCCATCATGCGAGCGGGATACAGCTGCAGGCCGTCGATAACGCGGATGAGGCACTGGAACATGTGGTCGAGGGCGATGAAGCTGTCGGCCTGGGCGACGCGCTCGGCAGAGGAGTGCGAAATGTCACGCTCGTGCCACAGGGCGACGTTGTCGAAGGCAACCTGCGCGTTGGCCTTCACGACGCGCGACAGGCCGCAGACCTTCTCCATGGTGATGGGGTTGCGCTTGTGCGGCATGGCTGAGCTGCCCTTTTGACCCTTACGGAACGGTTCCTCGGCCTCGAGTGTATCGGTCTTCTGCAGATTGCGAACCTCGGTAGCGATGCGCTCACAGGTGGCCGCGGTGGTGGCAAGAACGCCGGCGAGGTAGGCGTGATGATCGCGGCTAATAACCTGCGTGGACAGCGGGTCGTGAACCAGGCCCAGGTGCTCGCAGACATATTCCTCGACAAACGGCTCGATGGAGCTGTACGTGCCGACAGCGCCCGAGATGGCACCAAAGGCAACGTTCTTGCGGGCATCCTCAAGACGGTCCAGATCGCGCTTGAGCTCCCAGGCCCAAGAGCCAAACTTCATGCCGAAGGTCATCGGCTCGGCATGGATGCCATGAGTACGGCCGGCGCAGAGCGTGTTGCGCTCCTCAAAGGCGCGGCGCTTGCAGATCTCGCCGAGTTTTTTGACGTCCTCGATGATCAGGTCGCAGGCCTGGGTGAGCTGGTAGCACAGGGCCGTGTCGCCCAGATCGGAGCTGGTCATGCCATAGTGAACCCAGCGGCTGGGCTTGGGGTCGCCCTCGGGAACATCGGCATCGATGTACTCCTTCATGTTGGTCAGGAAGGCAATGACGTCGTGGCGCGTGACTTCCTCGATCTCATCGACCTTCGCCTTCTCAAAGTTGGCATGGTCGCGGATCCACTGGGCCTCGTCTTTGGAAATACCGATCTTGCCGAGCTCCGCCTGGGCCTCGCAGGCCAAGACCTCGATCTCCTGCCAAATGGCGTACTTGTTCTCGAGGGAGAAAATGTGTCCCATCTCCGGGCGGGTATAGCGATCGATCATAGCGGCTCCTTTTTGGTTATTGGCACGTTGGTCGTAACCCAACCATTGTACCGTGCGCAGGTGCAAGTATGGGCAGCAGGCATTAACCTAACATTTTGGAATTGGAGCGGGCAACGGGACGTCCGCGTATTTGCTTCGCAAATACGCACCGGCTTCAGGCGCCTGTCGGCGCCTTCGCCTGCTCGCTACAAACGCTTCGCGTTTGCTTAGCGCTCGCACCCTGGCGGGTTCGTGTCCCGGCGCTTGGTAGTAAAAAGCACGGCAACGTAACGCTGCCGTGCTTGTGCTTTTTACTGGAGCGGGCAACGGGACTCGAACCCGCGAGTGTCAGCTTGGGAAGCTGATGCCTTACCACTTGGCGATGCCCGCTTGTGTGTTGGCTAGTATAACGCGGTTGTCTTGTTTGATACAAGGGTGGCGATGTTTGTTTTAGCTGTGGAAATTCGTTTGAAAATCGCGTCAATTGTGGAGACGAGGACCTTTGACTTCCTGTTCTCCCTATCTTCTACCTGTACTTTTGCTTGATTGTTGTATTTGAGCTCAATTTGTCAGGAATTGGGCAAGCTTTTGGTCAGGCTCCGGTACTTACCCGCATGAACCTCGGGGGTAGCCTCATCCTACGCGTCGCAGCCTCCCCGTGCGACGCACGAGGGATAAGGAGCAGCCATGTCCAACGCACCCACGCACTCTGTCCACAGCGCAATCGCAACAGGTCCGCTGCTCCTGCTCCTCTTCCTGCTTTTCGGCTGCCTGGCACCGGGAGCCGCATTTGCCGTTGATGGCTACGACCAGCTCGGCTTCCGCACTATTAGCGATGATTGTGGGCCCTTCTTTATCGGCAAGTATGAAGCTCAAGACGCCTCGATTGCCTACTGCATGAACCAGGAGCGCCCCGGCCCCACCAAGCCGGGCGGCCCATGGCTCAACTTTGATCAAGGCTGGGTGTGGCTCGACGACGAGTTCGCGGCAATCGTTTGTCACGGATATCCTACCGCCACGTCGTTTGGCGGTTACCATCTTTCACCCGATCGCGCCCGCGCCGCCACCCAGCTTGCCGTATGGATGCTCAACGGCACTACCCATGTCGACGGCACCTACTCCTACACGACCGCTCAGGGTAAAACCAAGAGCGGACACTTTACCTCCGACAATGAAGTCGTGGCGGCTGCGCGGTGGCTCCACGACAGCGCAAAATCAGGAAGCATCAAAGCCGCTCCGCACCGCGCGCGGCGCTATCTAGGGGCCGTATCGGGCGGCAGCAAACGTCAAGACATGCTCTATGTACTGCCGGCGGTGTCTGTTTCCTTCCAAAAGCAGTCTGCTAACACCGTTATTACCAGCGGAAACAATACCTATCAGTTTACCGGGGCAACATTCGATATTTTTGAGAGCGCCAGCGGCGCGCGTGTCGGCACCATCAAGATGGACAGCAACGGTCGAGCGCAAGCAACACTTCTGCCCAACACGGCATACTACCTAGTTGAAACGAAGGCGCCGGCCGGCTATGTCCCCCGCCACGATCGTATTGCCTTTACCACGGGGAATGACGGCGGGCGGGTCGCCATTGATGAACAGCCCGGCACCATCAACCTGCGTATCGTAAAACTCGATGCCGCGACGAATGCCGGCCACCAGGTGGGAGCTTCGCTCGCAGGAGCAGAGTTCACGTGTGTGTCGCAATCAACCCCTGGATGGGCACAAATCCTCACGACCGACGAAAGCGGTCGGGCCACCCTCGCCGATGTCCCCTTAGGAACCTTTACCATCTACGAATCAAAAGCCCCCGAGGGCTACCTGCCATCCAACGACAGCTGGACCTATACCGTTGGAGCCGACCAGCTCGGCGATTCAGGCGTGGTCGAGATCGAATCTCGCGTTTCCGATATCCCCATTGCGTTTAACCTTGAGATTTCCAAATTCAAGGATTACGGCAATAGCGACCAATCCGGCCTGGAGCAGCCGGCGGGTGGTGTTGTCTTTGAGGTTGTCAGCAACAGCTCTCAGCAGGTTGTTGGCACACTGACCACAAACATCTATGGCTTTGCCTCCACCGAAGATCAGCCCGAAGCATGGTTCGGCACAGGCAAGCGACCCGCCGGTGTCCACGGAGCCGTCCCATACGACCGTGCCGGCTACACGGTTCGTGAGGTTCCGGAAACCGTCCCCGAGGGTTTTAAACGTGCAGGGGAATGGACCGTCGGGGCAAATCAGATTTCCGACGGCGCCGAGCTTCAATATATCGTGGACAACCACGCGCTGTCGACGCATCTCCAGATTGTAAAACGCGATGCCCAAACAGGCGCTTCTGTTCCCCTAGCCGGATTCACCTTCCAACTCCTCGGCAGCAATCACGAACCTGTCTCACAAACTTGCTGGTATCCAGCACATAACGTAATGGACACCTTTACGACTGACGCGACCGGCACCGTCACACTGCCCGAATCGCTCGTGCCGGGCACCTATTATGTACGCGAAACCTCGGCCAAAGAGCCCTATCTTGTCGGCGAAGAGATCGAGGTAAACATACCCGCCGACATGAACCTAACGCCCGTTGCAATCGCCTCGTATTATGACCACGCCGCGACCGGAAACATCAGGATCGTTAAAACCGATGCCATAGACGGCAGCAGCCTCGCGGGCGCCGTCTTTGAGATCCGTGCCTCGGGTGATATCGTGCGCCCCGACGGTAGCATTGCCGCGCTCGACGGTGAGACTGTCGTGACCGTCACGACGGATGAAACTGGAGAAGCACGCGCGGACAACCTCCCACTGGGATCTGGCACCGCACGCTACGAGGTTGTCGAGACTCAAGCGCCGGCAGGCTTCTTGCTCGATCAGACAACCCATATTGTCGACCTTACTTATGCCGACCAGAAAACACCCGTTGTAGAAGCACAGCTTAACGTATCCGACGATTACACCAAGGTTGATATCTCCAAGGTCGATGCAAGCGGTGAGCAGGAAGTGGAAGGCGCACAGCTCACCTTATATGGTCCCGATAAAACCGAAATAGACTCCTGGACCTCATCCGACAAGCCGCATCGCGTCGAACATCTTGCACCCGGCACCTACTCGTTGCGCGAAATGATGTCTCCGCGGACCTATGACCTTGCCGAGGAGATAACGTTTGAAATAAAGGATACGGGAGAAGTCCAATCCGTCGCGATGAAGGATACGCCCATCGAGATCAAAGGACAGGTCGACAAGCGTCAGGAGCTTGTCCAACCTATCGGGAAGGGTCTGTTGGCCAACGGCGATGGTAAAAATCGCGCCGCGACGCAAACCAATACGGATGGACTTTTCTCCTATACCATCGACGCTCGAAACGATTCAGCTACCTGGGTTGATGAGTTCACAATTACCGATGATCTTGAGTGTGCCGAGAACGATACAGCGAGATTCGTCTCAATCGAAACCCCCGTCGCCATCGGCGACCTCAACGGTCTGTGCAACGTGTGGTATCGCACGACGCCGTTGGACTCGACAGACGTCGATGAGCCGGCAAACGCGACACTTGACGATGGGCACGAAAATCCTTGGCTTGAGTCCGACGAAGTAAGGGAAAGTCTGGGTGAGGATTGCCGCCTCGTCGATTACGACGGCTGGCGCCTCTGGAAGGCGGATGTCTCGACCACGGAATCCACCACACTCGAGGCGAAAGAACTCGACCTTGCGTCCAATACCGTCGTAACGGGCATTCGCATTGAATACGGTGCGGTAGCCGCCGACTTTACGACTCGAAGCGATGCGGATTCTTGGACCCGCGATGATCTCAAAGATGAGCACGACGACCTTGACGATGCCAAAGCAATCCTTGGCACAGACGCTCGGGGCGCAATCGTGCACATGCAGGCGACGTCGGCTTATACGCCCCAAACCGCACTCACCAACAGCGCACGCGTCGATCTTTGCCGCAACGGCGGCGGCGATAAACTTGAGTCACATGACGAGGACCGTGTCATTCAACGCTGTACCCTACCGCAGGACCTACCGGCAACAGGATCAGTTCCCATCGCCGCTTGCATCACCGCGCTCCTGACCTCGGGTGCCGCAGCCCTATGGTTCGCTCGCCTTAGGTCGATCCCAAAGAAGCGCTAGCGCGATGAAAAAGGGGGGGGAGCCAGTCCCCTGGCTCGCCCGCTTTCAATCATGTAAATCGCCGTATCTACTCTGCAGACGAAGATCCACCATCAACGATTGCCTGCTCGGACTCAGGGATCCCATCGGCACCCGTACTCTGTTCTTGCTCCACCTCTTCGCTGATTGCGGAGGCGGGGGTCGAGCCCTTTGCACCCACGATGTAGGCAGCCCCAAATCCTAACGCAATGGCAATCAAGGTCAAAATCACGTAGACAGGCCAATGGCGCTTAATATACGAAAACACGTTGACTCCTTAGAGCTCCGTCTACGAACGGCGGATAACCTCGGTCACGACCTCGGATACCGTGGCGATGTTCGTCGGGTTGACATTGTGGGGCAGGTCGTCCTCGGTACGAGCGCAAGCCAGACGCGTGCCGTCCACGCCGGCGATGGTGAGGGCTCGGCGGCTCGCCTCGAGCGCGGCATAGGCATCGGTCTTGGCATAGGGCATCTCGAGCGCGCCACAATCGACATGGAACGACTTGCACACCTTGCTGACCAGGTTCATGATGCGGCGATCGCCCTTGAGCAGCTGCTGTTCGCCCTCGACCGTCACCACCGAAAGCCTACCGGCGCCGACGGATTCAAGATTGATGAAGAATACGCCACGGAGCTTGTCGCGATGCGATGCCAAGAAGGCCTTCATACCGGCGCCATCACAATCCGAGGCGCCCGTTGCCACAAACCAGATATCGTGACCGAGCAGCTCATCATCGCCCATAGAGGCGACAGCCGAGAGCATATCTTCGGAAGAAGCGCCGTCGGAAGACGTAGCGCCGCCCTTCCAGCCATCGTTATCGTCCTCGAAGTTATCCCACGAACCGATACCGCGACCGGACTTCTTGGCATCGTAATCGTCTTCGACGCCCAGCCAGTCGCTCATGCTATCCTGCTCGTTTTTCTTTTTACGACCGAACAGGCCACCCAGGCCGCGCTTACGAGACTTGGGTGCCGCCGGGGCGGGAGCCGAAATGGTCTCGATCGGCTGAGCGCCCGACGCAACGGGCATGGGAGGCACAACGGGTGCCGATGTGGGTTCGGGACCCTGGGCGGTAGCAAAGGGGTCGTTGACCTGGGCAGAGGGATCGGGAAGGTCGAACAGCGACGTGCGAGACGCAACGTTTGCCTGCTTCATAGACGGCAGCGACGGATCGGGGACCGAAGCCAGCGGAGACGAGGAAGGTGCAGGCGACGGTGCCGACGCCGGATCGGGAACATTCATCTGCGGACGCGGCGATGCCTGGGAGGAAATCTGGGCCATAAGGGAATCGACCGTTTCGTCCTGGGTGGGAGCGACATTGGCAACCGTGGCACCGGAACCACTCGGAGTCGGCATGGTGAAAATCTGCGTGGAGTAAGGCCTCGACTCATTTGTCTCGGGAGCCTCGGAAACCGCAGGCACTTCCTCCTGCTCGGCCTCGGTCGAATCATCTTGCTTGGCTGCCGCGTATTGCTCTTCGTCAGAGTTGGCCTCGACGGGCTCGTCCTCGGCGGCATCTTGGATTTCGGCAGCATCAATAGGCTCGTCATCGTCCACCGCGTCGCCCTGCTCATCGGAAACAGGAAGGGGCTCGGCAATCGCGGTGCCCTGCTTTTCAAACGTTATCGTGGAATCGAACTGCGCGGCATCAAACGACATGGTGCTATCGACGTGCTGCTGAGCCTCGAAAGACGTTGTTGCCTCAACAACATCCGCGGACGTCGGTTGCTGGGACTCAAAGGACGTCGTAGCTTCGGCAGCGTCGACGGGCCCGGACTGCATAGCCTCGTTCTGCTCGAACTCTTGCGCCGCGCGCTCACGTGCCGCCTCGGCTGCCTGCTGCTGAGCGATAGCCTCCTGCTCGGCAGCCTCGCGTGCGGCAGCGCGCTTCTCCTCGAAATCGTCAACAAATTTCCTGCCCTTTGCAAGCGCACCCTTAAAGAAGCTGGAAGCGCTGGCGCCAATCGAAGAGAACGCGGATGCAATATCGGCATGGGGCGTTGCCGCGGGAATCTCGGCAGAGAAATCAGTATCGCTCTCGTAAGACACGCGCCTCGGCTGTTCAACGTAATCGTCGTCAGACTCGTCCGCAACGTCTTGCGCCGGCGCGGCGGGAGCCAAAATGTCCAGTCCTGCCGCGGAATCGATCGCAGACACCGCCTCGGGCTCGGCAGCGGTAACCGCGGCAGGCTCATCATCCACGGTGGCAACGGGCGCAGGCGCCGTCACGACGGAGGCAGGCTCGGGCTCAGACGTCGGCTCCTCGCCCTCCTCGTAATCGAGCGTGCAGGACTCGGGAAGCATTCCGAGCGCACGGATGGCATCCGAACCAAAGCGGATGTTGCCGGCGGCGTTGCGATAGAGCTTGGACTCGGCCGCGGCAGGCTCCTCAGCCGGCACGGCAGCGGGAACCTCGTCATTGAGCTCTTCGGCCTGGACAGCCTGATTCTGGTCCTCGGGCACGATGGCGCCAATCAGCGTCTCGTCGGCAGACGCACCCTCAAAGCCCTCGATCTGCTCGTCAAAAGCCTCGCCCTGTTCGGGCTCGGTTTGAGCGTCGGGAGCAATCGGCTGACCGAACTCGTCCTCGGCGTAGGTAGGCTCTTCGTACTCGATGGTGTTGCCGTAGTCGTTTTGCTGCTGGGCCGCGGCATACTCCGCCGCCGCGCGCGCCATTTCCTCGGCACGACGTTTCTGCTCCCCAAAATAGGTATCGAACGGAACATCGTCGGGAAACTCGTTCTCGCCCTGGAAGGGAGCAACGTTGTCCATAACGCCGAGCATAGCGGCGACAGAAGACTTGTTGCACACCGCGCCGGACGTATAGGGAAGAATGTGGCGGTTAGAGATGATGTTTGCCGCGTTGGCAAGTGCAACGAGGGAAGCGAGGATCGCGACAATCCACAGCAGAACCTTGAGCGCGCCGGGGAGCGGCAGGATACGCAGGATGGCAACGGCAGCAGGGGCAACCGTGGCAACGGGCAACAGCTTGGCGATGAGCGCACGATACGAAGCATAGGGCTCGCGGGCGAGCAGCTCAGCACGGGGAGAGTCGTAGTGTGCGACAACGACCACCGGGCGGTTGCGCGGAGACGCGAGCGGGCCCGAGGCCTTGTGGTAGGCGATGACATTTTGGCTCACGCCCGTCTTGCCCAGGCGCGAAACCACGGGGTGGCCCGTGCGCTCGAGCACGTAAAGAACGGCGCCGACAATGGCCAGCAAGGTGCCGACCAAGCCGATACCGCCGCCGATGCCCATCAGCAGGGCGCCGGCAAACGCAAGAATACCGGTAACGGCAAATGCCAATCTACTGGGCGCCGGGGCATTGAACTCCTGAACCTCGGGGTCAAAGCCGTGGTTGCGGAAGATCTGAGCGATATCCTCGGCAGCCAAGCGCTCTTCTTCGCTGCATGCCGGCGTAATGCCGGTGTTCTGCAGCAGGTGGTTAATATAGTTCTGGGTGTTCGCCATGTGCGCTCCACATCCATAATCCGACAAATAGGCCCAATGCATGCACATTAGAACCGTATATAGTCGAAAGTATACCCCGAGCGAGCGCAAACGACCGAATTCGGGCCATCTTAACGCCTCGAGCGGACAAGGATATAGCCTAATCTCCATATCGGACTAAAATCATGGCAGCAAACCACCTTCTCATGCGAGGACTCTATGACGGCAAGCGACGCGACCGCAACAATTAAAAAGGGGAATTCGGAGCCCGGTTTCGATAAAACGGCTCAGCGCATCCTCAATCTTTTCTTTGTGCTCAACAGCTCCCCCGAACCGCTGACGACCGAGCAGATTGTCTTGGATTCTGACCTGGGATATGGCTCGGGCAACATCGACTCGGATAAGCGCAAGTTTCGGCGCGATCGTGACAAACTGCTCGAGCGTGGCATCTTAATCAAGGAGGTTCGCCCCGCCGGTGCGCAGGAGACCGAGGAAAGCTCGTGGACAATCGACCGCGAGCACACGTTTGCTGCAGGCGGCCTCATCACCGCAGACGACGCCGACATCCTACTCAACGCCATCGACCAGACGCTAGCGGCCGGCTCTTCCACCTTTGCCGCGCCGCTTGCCGATATTCGCTCCAAAATTGCCTACCTCACCGGCATGTCGGCGGTGGACGAAGTACCGATCCGCCGCTCTCCCACCGTCGATGCGGTATGGAGCGCCTTTGCCGAGCGATGCGCGCTGCGATTTTTATATCAGAACGGACGCGGCGAGCAGAAAGAACGTACCGTCTGTGTCTACGGCATGTTCGAACGCGAGGGCGTGGCGTACTTCTGCGGCCTCGACAATGTCACCGACGACATCAGGACATTCCGCTGCGACCGTATCGTTCGCGCTTGGCGTCCTTCGAAGGCCTACGCCATCCCTGCGGACTTCAATCTCAACGACTATCTGTTCTTTGAATTCGATTTCGCCGACCGACCGCCCGTTGCAGCCACGTTCTCGTTCGCCCCTCAGACGCAGATCGATATGATCAACGGCCTCACGCGCGGGCGAGGTGAGCTCGCACACACCGATGCGGGATGGATCTGGACCGTTGACGTGCGCGACCTTGAAGCCGCCGCCTCATTTTGCATGGCCCACGCCATGGACGGCATGAGGCCCATGGCCCCCAAATCGCTCAAGCAGGCGTGGAACCACCTCATTGAAAGGACGGTGCACGAGCATGCCCGTGCGTAAACTCACCAGCGAGCAGAGACTCTCGCGCGCCATCGACATCATGGAGGCCCTCTACGCCGCCGGCGAGAGCGGCATGACACGAACCGAAATTTGCGGCCGCTTTGACATCACGGGAGTATCGCTCGACGAGATTCTCGAGATCGTCTCGACGCTCGCGGACCGAGAATCGGGTGCGCGCATCATCTGCGAATGCCACGGCGAGCGTGTGGTTCTCACCGGTGACGCCGGACGTGTGCTACCGCTGCGCCTGAGTGCCGCCGAAGGCGCTGTGCTCAACCATGAACTTGAATCGTTGGGGATCGAGCCGCAGACGGCAGCTCGGATTCGACATGCCCTTCTGCCCGAAGAGCTCGGCTATAACCAGCGCGTCTTTGACACCGTCAACCACGGGTCGCACTGGCAGCAGCTGAGCTGCGCCATTCAGGACGGCGTTCGCTGCCGCATCTCGTATCGCTCGATGGACGATGCACGGCCACGCGAGCGTCTGGTCGACCCCTTGCGCATTACGGCAAACGGCGACCAAACATACCTGATTGCCTGGGACATCACAGTCGATGAGCAGCGCACCTATCGCATGGATAAAATCGAGGGACTCGCCTTGACGGAAGACTCCGTCGTGCCTCACGCACCGGACGTTGCATCCCTCCGCGATTCCCTTGCCCGGACACAGCGTAGCGCAAAGCTCTTGATGCCATTCGATATGGCGGAGCATCTGGACTGGGCCGGCATCACTCTAATCGAGCACAGCGGGGCAGACATGGCAACGGTAACCGTGCATTACGGCTCCGAGCGTTGGCTACTGAGCCAGATAATCGCAGCGGGTGGGGCCATCCGCATCTTGGATGGCCCCACCCTGTCAAAGCGCCTGTGCGATATGGCAAAAACCCTCGTCTGTCCGCTTTAGCGCCGCCGCTCGTGGCGTGCGCGCCACAGTTGCAGATAGTGCCCGATCTGCGCCGATTCGATGCGCTGGTAGGAGCTCGTGGGCAGCGACGTTAAGAACTTCTTTCCGTAGCCCTTCGTCACCAGGCGCGGGTCGGCCAGAATCAGCACGCCGCAATCGGTCGACGAGCGGATAAGGCGGCCGGCCGCCTGCTTGACCTCGAGCACCGCCTCGGGCAGCGAATAGCGCGCCCAAGCGCGGTCTTCGCGCAGGTTGCGCTCGCACGAGAGCGGGTCCGTGGGGCTCGAGAACGGCAGCTTGGGAATGATGACGCAACGCAGCGTCTCGCCGCTGGCGTCGAATCCCTCCCAGAAGGCCTTAAGCGCAAAAAGCGATGAAGTCGGCTCGTTGATAAACCGATCGCGCAGGCGACGAGGAGATGAGTTGCGCTGCTGGCAGTTGAGCTCCAGACCCGCACGGGCCATCTTGGGCTCAACGCGGGCGTACAGGTCTTCCATGTCGCGCCGATTGGTGAACAGTGTGAGCACCGATCCGCCCATGGCAAGATGGGCGTCGACCAGCACGCGCTCGAGCGCCGTAAGATAGCTCTCGCGATCGCGCGGATCGGGGATATCGCCCGCAACGACTACAGCCATGTTCGAATCGAAGTCGTAGCTCGAGTCCAAGTGCAGCGATGAGGATGTTGAAGCACCGATGCGATCGAGGCCGACCGCGTGGTTAAAGTGTTCAAAGCTTTTGGACACCGTCATGGTCGCCGAGGCAAAGATAGCCGTGTGAACCTCGGGCAGCCATTCGGTTGCCAAGGCCTCGCCAATGTCGATGCGCTCTGCGGTCATTGACTCTCCGCCGGCACGCAGCCTGCGATTGACCTGCAACGAATACACGTAGTGTTCATCGGTGCCATCAATGATGAGTTTGAGGTTCTCGGCCAGCTCGTGCAGGCGGCGCGAGATATCACCCAGGTCGACAACAACCTCGGGCTTGTCGGCGGCGACGGCTTGCACCAGCGCGTCGACGCTCTTGTCAGCCTGTTCCAATGCGTCGATGGCAGCGTAGGCCGACTGTAAGAAATCATGCCAGTCGTCAGATTCGCGCAGCTCGGGGCCAATCCATAGATTGGCATTGTCATAACCCCCACGGGCACGGCGACCGAGCTCGCGAACGCCATCGAACACGTCGGCGATTGCCATGCTCGCGCGTGCAACCGTCGACGTCGCCTTGGCAGTAAGGCCCAGATAGAGCGTAGAGCCCTCGGAGGTTGCCAAATCACGGGAAACCTGGCTTAGCGCGCCGGTGCTCGAGCCACCCAGGCGCTCAAACAGAACGCGCGATTCATCCGCCGACACCACGCGCGCCCACTGACGGCGCGCCTCGCGCTCGATGGAATGGGCCTCGTCGATTACCCAATGACGAATCGGAGGTAAAATCCTGCCCTCGGCCGCGACATTGCGGAACAGCAGGGAATGGTTGGTGACCACCACATCGGCATGCGCCGCACGACGGCGAGCGCCGTGGACCAAACATTTATCAGGGAAAAACGGGCAGAGGCGACGAGCACACTCGCCCGAGGCCGTCGTAAAGTCGGGGCGGTTGACGCTGCGCCACCGAATGCCGAGCGAGTCGAGGTCGCCATCGGCTGATTGGCAGACATACGCCATAATGACCGCGACCGCCGTGAGCGTGTCCGCCGGATCGCGCTTGGTGGTAATCTCGACCTGGCCTCGGCTCATGCGCTCAAGCTTGCGCAGGCACGGATAGTGGTCATAGCCCTTGAGAGCGCAAAATGACAGACCACCGTCCAGTTGCTCGGCAAGTTTTGGCAGCTCATGGTACATGAGCTGGTCGGCAAGATTGTTCGATTTGGTCGCAATACCAACCGTGATGTTGTTACGGCGCGCTGCCTCGGCAAAAGGCACCAGATAGGCCATCGATTTGCCGACGCCCGTGCCCGCCTCAATTACACGATGGGTGCCCGTGACCAGCGCATCGCGGACCTCGAGCGCCATCGCGATCTGCTCATCACGCGGCTCGTAGGTGGGATACATGCGATTGACCAGGCCACCTGGCGCATAGTCTGCCTCAATCTCCTCACGACTCGGCATCTTGAGGACCGGCAGTTCGTCGGCGTCCACCCGATCGTCGGCGCGATCGGCCTTGAGAACGTCAGTACGAGCGGCGCTGAGAGAGAAGATAGAACCAGGGTTCTGCCCTGCCAAGAATGAGAAGATAGGACGATAGGACCAAGGCACATCCGGATGCATGTCGGCTAGTCGCGCCATGAGGCCCTGAGGCAAGTCGGTGAGCGCCACGAGCAACACGCGCCATACGCCACACAGGGCGTCGACGTCGGCATTGGCACGGTGTGATACCGAGTCACAGCCAAACAGATCGGCCATAAAAGACAGCTTGTGCGAGGCCAGGCGCGGAAGCGCGATGCGCGACAGCGCCAGCGAATCGATCCAGATATCGCTCACGTTGACGCCGCCTTTGACCGACTCGATAAACGAGCGGTCGAACGTGGCGTTATGTGCGATCACCGGGCAACCACCGACAAAATCGGCGAGAGCGGCGACGGCCTCAACGGCCGACGGGGCATCTGCCACATCGGCATTTGTAATGCTCGTGAGCTCGGTAATCTCGGCGGGAATCAGTTGCTTGGGATGCACGAAGGTATCGAAGCGGTCGACGACCTCGCGGCCCGAAAGGCGGGCCGCCGAGATCTCGATCAGCTCATTGTCCTGCACCGAAAGACCCGTGGTCTCGGTATCGAGGACGATCACATCTTCCTCGATAAGGCCGAAGGACTGCGTTTTGGCGCGCTCGGCAAGCGTGGCATAGGAGTCGATGACAAACTGCGGCGTTCCTGACGAAACCGCGTCCTCGATTAGCATGCAATGCCCGCTCGACGAAGGCCCATACGGATCAGACTGTCACAGACCTGCGGGAACGTCATGTCATCTGTGTGGCGAATCTCATCCGGATACAGCGACGTATCGGTCATGCCGGGAATGGTATTGGTCTCGAGGATGACGGGGCCGTCCTCGCTCACGATAAAATCGCTGCGCGAGATGCCCAGGCAACCGAGGGCCTTGTGAGCAGCGCAGGCAAGCTCCTGAGCGCGAGCGTAATTCTCGGGTGAAATCTGCGCCGGAATACGATGGATGTCCGTAGGGTCGACATACTTCACGTCCAGATCGTAGAACTCACAGTCCTCGGGCTTGCGAATCTCGACAATCGGCAGGGCGCGCACGTCGTCCTCGCCGTACACGCCGACGGTGATCTCGGTACCCTCGATGCACTTCTCGACCAGCACTTTGTCGCCGTACTCAAACGCCTTGGCAATTGCCGCGGGCAGCTCGGAGGGCTCATGGACCAGGGAAATGCCATAGCTGGAACCGTTGACGGCCGGCTTCACAAAGCAGCGCTCGCCACAAACCTCGACGATATGATCGATATCGACTTCATCGCCCACCTCGAGTGCGAGGCCGGGGGCAATGGGAATGCCCGCCTTGGCGTACAGGAGCTTAGAGACCTCTTTGTCGGCACCGCAGGCGCTGGCAAGCACGCCCGAGGCCGTGTAGGGGATACCCAGGGTCTCCATGGCGCCCTGCATGGCGCCATCCTCGCCGCCGGCACCGTGCATGGCGATAAACGCCACGTCAAAGCCGCCGGTCGCCATGGTTACCATAAAATCATCGGCAGCCGTGTCGAGCAGCTCCACCGAAGTGTAGCCGGCTTCCTTCAGTGCCACTACAACGTTCTTTCCCGAATTGAGCGAGATCTCGCGCTCAGCGGAATGACCGCCCGCCAAGACCGCTACGTGCATGTTCTCTAGGCTTTTACCCGGCATGGGCAGACTCCTCCTCTATAATTTCTGCAGCTGATACCATATTGTAGCGATACCCTCTACGTTTCCCCAAAATCGAAAGGCTTCCATGAATCCCAGGACTAAATCTCAGGACATTCGCGACTTGAGCCAAAACGATATTCGCGAGCTCGTGGCCGAACTTGGCCAGCCCGCCTTCCGCGCGAAGCAGCTCATCGAATGGGTCTTCGAGAAGAACGTTTGTTCGTTTGACGATATGACCAACCTTCCCAAGGCTTTCCGCGAGCAGCTTAAAGAGGCTTTTGCCTTTGACACGCCCACTGAACTCACCAAGCAAGTTTCCAAAGATGGCTCGCGCAAGTATCTGCTCGAGTACCACGACGGCGTTTCCGTCGAGACTGTTGGCATGCCCCGTCGTAACAAGCTTTCCGTCTGCGTTTCCACCCAGGCAGGCTGTGGCATGGGCTGTGCCTTCTGCGCTACCGGTCTCAACGGCCTCAAGCGTTCTCTGACCGCTCAAGAGATTGTCGACCAGGTACTTCATGTATCCAACGACTTTGGCGAGCGTGCCACGAGCGTTGTCTTCATGGGCCAGGGCGAGCCGTTTGCCAACTACGACGAGGTTCTCAAGGCGCTGCGAATTCTCAACGACCCCGATGGCATCGGTATCGGCGCTCGTCACCTCACCGTCTCTACCAGTGGCGTTATTCCCGGTATTCGCAAATTTGCCGACATCCCCGAGCAGTTCACGCTTGCTGTTTCACTGCATTCCGCCATCCAGTCGACGCGCAATAAGCTCATGCCCGGTGTTAAGAAGTACACGCTGCTTCGCCTTCACGAAGCGCTTCAGCTCTACACCGAGAAGACTGGCCGCCGCCCGACCTATGAGTATGCAATGATCGAAGGCGTCAACGATACGAATCCCGAGATGCAGGCGCTCTGCGACTTCTGCGAGGGAACGCTGTGCCACGTTAACCTCATTCAGCTTAACGACATCGAGGGCAGCCCGCTCAAGCCGTCGCCGATTCATAAGGTTGAGGATCTTCAGCGTCGTCTTGAGTCCCGTGGCATCGAGACCACGATTCGTAACTCCCGTGGTAACGATATTGACGCCGCTTGCGGACAGCTGAAGCAGCGCTTCAAAGTTCAGAAGAACGCATAGGGGAGTCGCACCCCAAAACGTTTCATGTGAAACATCGAACGGCCACGGTTGCAGGATATGCAACCGTGGCCGTTTCATTTAATAACCTTAATTTTGAATCAGCTGCTGCTGGTCCCATTTTTACGGTCAAAATAAGGGGTCCTTGCCTCGTGAATCAGACAAGGAC
Source organism: uncultured Collinsella sp. (assembly GCA_902470095.1). Classification (GTDB taxonomy): domain Bacteria; phylum Actinomycetota; class Coriobacteriia; order Coriobacteriales; family Coriobacteriaceae; genus Collinsella. The sequence continues at coordinate 16,583 of CABRFG010000007.1, read as the reverse complement.
CCCTTAGAATATGCTGAGTAATTGTTAGGTACCTAATAGCCTACATTTTCCCATTGGTTGCTGACCCAGCCTTGATTAATCTTGGGATTCTTCGTTACCTGAGCAGTACGCATGGCAACATCTTCTGTCATAACATCCATTTTCTTTTTGGAAGTATCGACGATATCTTGCGCGCCACGAAGCAAACGACCTCTAAGTTCATCGTCTGTCGCGATCTTATATCCAGCAAAGGCACCAGCCGCGACAGTCGTCGCCAATGCAATCGCTGTTAAAATCTTATTCCTCATCTTGGCCTCCTTGATCAAACTGAATCATTTCGCCAAGAATACGAGAGAGCTCTTCCTCGTCTTTAAACTCAATCTCGATCTTATTCTTTCCACGCGAGCTCTTCACACGCACGTTGGTATTAAATACCTGGCGAAGCACACGGGCGGCCTTTTTAAAAGACTGAGGCGTCGCAGGCCTTGGCGTCTTAGGTGTCTCTCCGGCAGAAAACAACGGAGCAAGATTTTCTGTCGCTCTTACGGAAAGGCCCTCTGTAACAACTTTCTCTGCAAGTCGAATACGCGCGTCCTCATAGGGAACTGCAAGAATCGCACGTGCATGACCAGCAGTAAGTTTGCCCTCAAAAATCATCTGCTGAACTACTTCGGGGAGATCAAGAAGACGCAGCGAGTTTGTAATTGCAGAGCGTGACTTGCTTACTGCCTTCGACAATGCCTCCTGGGTCATCCCGCTGGCATCAATAAGTTGGCGATAGCCCTTAGCCTCTTCGACGGGATTCAGATCAGAACGCTGAAGGTTTTCGATAAGAGCAAGAGCCAGCATCTCTTCATCATTTACCTCTTTAATGATGACAGGTAGTTCCTCAAGACCAGCAAGCTTTGACGCCTGGTAACGACGCTCACCAGCGATGATCTCATAGCCGTTTCCATGCTTGCGAACCAAAAGCGGCTGCAAAACGCCATGTTCTTGGATTGACTCGCTCAACTCGCGAAGTTCAGTTTCGTTAAAGTGAATTCGCGGCTGATTAGGGTTGGGAACGATATCCTCAATAGGTAGTTTTGTTTCAGATGCGGCATTTGAAGCCGATGCAACCGAACCGCCGGTCTCATACTCGGCCTCTGAGACCAAAGCATTGAGTCCACGTCCCAATCCGCCACGTTTCTTTACACTAGGCACGCTTGATCACCTCCTTTGCAAGGTTCATATATGCTTTTGCACCCTTATTTTGAGGTGCATAGGTAATTACCGGTTCTCCAAAAGACGGAGCTTCGGAGATTTTAACCGTACGGGGGATTAGCGTCTTAAACGCCTTATCACCAAAGTACGATTGAACCTCCTCAACAACCTGATTCGATAGTGAAGTACGCGAGTCATACATGGTCATAAGCACACCATAGGTGTCTAAGCCCTTGTTCAGCCGTGATTTGACCATCTTCATTGACTCAAGCAGCTTCGTAACGCCTTCGAGTGCGTAATATTCGCACTGGATCGGAATCAAAACGCTGTCTGCTGCGGTCAAAGCGTTGATAGTAAGCAGGCCGAGCGAAGGAGGACAGTCAATGAAAATAAAGTCAAACTCGTCCTGAATCGGCTCAAGCAAATCTTTGAGGCGGGTTTCACGAGCAATTGCGCTTACGAGCTCAATTTCCGCGCCTGCAAGTTGAATTGTAGCCGGAATAACGAATACCTTTTTACAATTTGTATCAAGAACAAGCGATTCTGCCGGCACATCATTCAACAATGCATCATAGATGCAGTGATCAAGGTCTTCTTTTTCAATTCCGAATCCACTGGTGCTGTTTCCCTGCGGATCAAAATCGACAATCAATGTCTTACGACCCTGCTCACCCAGTGCTGCTGCAAGGTTTACAGCCGTCGTTGACTTACCGACGCCGCCTTTTTGATTGATGATTGCAATGATACGCGTGTCTTTTGCGCTCTTAGAACGCTTAACGTCGCGAAATCCCACGGTCCCTCCTGGTGTGTATTAAAGCTGTCAAACGGAGGATGTTTCACGTGAAACATTCCGAATCGATATCAACCGTCATGTTTCACGTGAAACACTGCAAGTTGTTAGTATCCATTATGTTTCACGTGAAACATCTAGGCAAGCGGATTCTTCTTTGCCACGCCATTTGCACGAGGCAATGAGACGGATGTTGGATGACTCTTCTTAAGAAGAATGAATTCTCTGTGACCCAAGCCTTCAGGCAAATCAATTGCGTCATTCAGAAGCAAAGTGAAGCCGCAAATCTTAGCTGCTGACATGCCGGAAGCAAGCTCCTCATCCGAAGGATTGCCCTTGGTTATAACAAATAGCCCTCCATCCTTCAGGTACGGAGCCGCATACTCAACAAGAATCGGTAGAGGGGCCAGTGCGCGGGCGGTTACAACAGAGAACTGCTTCTTATGGCTTCGAGCATATTCTTCAAGACGATCATGAACCGCATGAGCATGTTTCAATCCAAGAGCATGGACAAAGGAATTAACCGCATCAACCTTCTTGCCAACAGAGTCAATATAAGTAGCTTTACGATACGTGGTTATGGTTAATGGAATACCAGGGAAGCCCGCACCTGTTCCCATATCGAGCAAAGCTCCCTCAGGAGCCTTGTTGATATAGGGGAGCAAAACAAGTGAGTCGAGGATATGGAGTACTGCAGCATCTTCTACGTTAAGAATACGGGTGAGATTGGTTGTCTTATTTGTTTCTAGAACCAAATCCAAATGCTGAATACATTTCCTCAGCTCAACATCAGTTACGCTCAAGGAATACTCTTTGCAATAGGAAGTTAGACGACTCAACATCTCGTCAGCCTGCTGATCAGTAAGTACTAACAACGAAAGCTCCTTTCTGACAAAAATCAGTGTATCGAGAACTTTTGACAAAAAAAGGGGACGTGGAAACCACGTCCCCTTAGCATAAGCTCGAGAAGATTATCGAGCAACAATCACCACATGGCGATCAGGGTCAGAACCCTCAGAATGAGTATCGACGGCATCATTGCCACGAAGTGCAATGTGAACCAGTCGACGCTCGTAGGCATTCATGGGCGGAAGCGAAACACTCTTATGAGTGCGGATGGCACGCTCGGCAGCAGACTGAGCCATGGAAGCAACCTTGTCCTGACGGCGACTCTTGTATCCCTCTACGTCCACTACAACCGGATACCTAAAGCCAAGTTTGCGGCTCACCAGCAAAGAGAACATAACCTGAAGGGCATCAAGGGTGCGACCATGACGGCCAATGAGAACAGCAAGGTCGGGAGCCGTTACATCCAAAATCAGCTCACCCTCGTCGCCCTCATACTCATCGATAGGAGAGTTGGCGGCATCGAAGTGCGAAAGGATGGAACGCAGGATGGAAATCGCAACATCGGCAATGGTGTCGAGCTCCTCATCGGTCAGCTCTTCACCAGCCTTGTAGCGCTGTGCAATCTCGGGATAATCGCCCGCGACCTGCGGGGCAACCTCCTCAAGCATATCCTCGATGATCTCTTCAGACATAACGTACTCCAAAAGTTAGGTACCTAAATAAGATTGATATCCCGTTACTTCTTCTTGTGCGGGCGCGGCTTCTTCTCTCGACGAGTGACCTCAACCTGCAGCGGAGCGTTCTTAAGACGCTCCTCCTCATCGGCCTTCGCCTTGTCGATGACCTTCTGCGTCACAAAAATCTGCTGGATAACCTGCCAAGCAGACGAGACGTCGTAGTACAGCAGAACACCAACGGGAAGGCTCCAGCCCATCCAAAGCATCATGACCGTCATGACAACGGCCATCATACGCATGCTCTGAGCCTGCTGGCCGGTCTGGTTGCGCGACATATAGAGCTGCGGAATCAGGGTCAGGACGGCGAACAGGATCAGGCAAACCAGCGCAGGCAGTGCAACCATAAAGCCATCGGCAAAGGAAGCGCTCGGCGTGGTGGTCAGGTCGGGCAGGATGTTGAAGAACGAGAACGTGCCGTCGTTAAAGTACTGCGGCAGGTTGCGCAGCAATGTAAACAGGGCGAACAGGATAGGCATCTGAATCAGCAGCGGCAGACAGCCAGCCATGGGGTTGAACTTGTTCTCGCTGTAGAACTTCTGCATCTCCTCGGCCTGACGCTGGGGATCGTCGGCATAGCGCTCCTGGATCTCGAGCATCTTGGGCTGCAGCACCTGCATGCGAGCCGTCGACTTGGTCGACTTGAGCATGAGCGGCGTCAGCAGCAGACGGATGATGACCACCAGGATGATGATGGACAGGCCCCAGTCGACCGCAAAGGTCTGGATGAGCTTGAGCAGCTCGAAAAGGATGTTAACGATCCAATCCCACATGTAAGTTTTCCTCCGATAGCGAGTGCCCGCTAGGGCACAGGGTCATAACCGCCGACGTGCAGGGGATTGCAGCGAGCGATGCGCCTCACGGCAAGCCAGCAGCCTCTCAAAACACCGTGCTTCTCAATCGCCTGGACGGCGTATTGCGAGCACGTTGGGTAATAAATGCAGGCGTCAGGCAATAAGGGCGAAATAACCTGTTGATATATGCGAATAGGAGCGATGGCAACACGTCGCAAAACGTGATTGCTCATCGCTCCTCCCCGGCAACGCCGGCGCGCTTCATAAGCGAACGCAACGCCTTGTCCATCTCCTGCGGCGAGGAAACCCTCGTCTTGGGAGTTGCAAACAAGATGATGTCATAACCCGCAACGGGAAATCCGCAGCTGCGGGCGGCCTCGCGCATCACACGCTTAGATCGGTTGCGCACGACGGCACAACCGAGTCGCTTAGCACCAACGAAGGCGACCCTTCCGGAGTCGCCTTCGCCAACCGATTCACATATGGTCATTCGAATCAGAGGGTGATTGAAACGACGCCCCTGACTGAACACATGCTCGAAATCTTGCCGAGACTTAATAGTCTTCATGCGAGATGTGTGTATCGCTGCTAGACAGTGAGACGCTTGCGGCCCTTGGCACGACGACGGGCGAGCACGGCACGACCACCCTTAGTGGCCATACGGGCACGGAAGCCATGGGTCTTGGCACGCTTACGCTTATTAGGCTGATACGTACGCTTCATCTTAAGTTCCTCCTGCTGCATTTCGAGTGTCCGCGGGGACGCGGACGCAGATATAGACACGTGAGCTTGAAGATTGTAGGGAAATCAATGTTCAAATGTCAAGAAATCAAAGGTAAAAGGTTGCGCAGTTCACACGGTTCCCCCATAAGCCAAGCTCGATTTAGCGGTGCATGGCAACTTTTCACGATATTTCATCGAGTTTTCAACAGGTCATGTTGGCAATGTTGAGAACTTTTCGTCGGTTTTCCAAAGTTTTCAACAGGTTTTGAAAGTTTGTCGAAAAATGAGAAACATTGCACGGTGAGCTACTATTTGTTCGAAACCTTTTGGAAGATTGCGAGCGGCATGTCTGACGACTTTTACACCATGGTCGATTCCGGAGACCCGGCACCCGACAACGAGCACATCACCGGCATGCGCGAAGAGCGTGAGGAAGGCGAGCAGACAACCACGCAGGCGCCAAAAGCCATGTACGCCGCGCGCATCGCCGTCTATGACGACATGCTGTCGACACCGCGTGTGATCGTCATTGATCCGCAAGATGTCCGCACGTATTTGGAAGAGACGACCAACACCGTCTACCAGTGCATGAAAGAACAAGGTGGCCATATCTCGCTCATGGTCATCCGCGAGATTGTCGAAAACTTTATCCACGCGCACTTTGCCGAGCCCATCATCTCGATTCTGGACGGCGGAGACACCATCCGCTTTGCTGACCAAGGACCCGGCATCGACGACAAGGAACGCGCTTTCGACTTTGGCGTTACCAGCGCAAACAGCAAGATGAAGCGCTATATCCGTGGAACCGGAGCAGGGTTTCCCATGGTGCAGGAGTATTTGGAAAACGCCGGCGGTGCCGTATCCATCGAGGACAACATGGGCAACGGCACCGTGGTTACGGTAAGCCTGAACCCTAAACGCGTGCAGGAAATCGAGCGTGCCGGCGGACGCGGCGCTGCCGTGCGGCCCGAGACGGAACAGCCCACATATCCCCTGCCGGGAGCTTTTGCGCAGCAGCCCATGGCAACGCAGCAGATGCAGCCCCCCGTGGGACAGATGCAGCAGCCCGGAATGCTTCCTACACAAGAGCCCCAGGCGACATCGATGTCGATGCTGCCAAACATGCCAGAGACCATGCCGCTGGCGGATCAGGATGCAGCAGCAATGCAGCAGGCAACGGGGGCACCGGGCGGCCAGCAAATGGGCTATCAGCCGTACCAACAGGGATATCCATATCAGCAGATGTCGCCACTGGGGTATGGCCAGCAGTTCCCGCAGCAGTACCAGCAGGGATATCAGCAGCCGTACCAGCAGATGCCGCAGCAGCAGTACAACTCTTGGGCCCAGCAGATGCCTCCGCAGCCTTACCAACAGTGGCCTCAAAGTTTTCAACAGCAAATGCCGCCGATGCAGAGTTCTCAACAACCAGCAGCTCAAATGATGTATCCTAATGCAGCAAATCAGTATGCGCAGCCACAACCGGACGTGTTCGTAAGCGATCGCGGCAACGCCGCGCTAGGCTATCTGGCGCAAAATCAAGCGTGCGGTGCAACCGATCTGGCGAGGGCGTTTGGAAACTCGGCCCCCACTTGGTCACGCACGCTCAATGACTTGGCGCAGGCCGGCTTGGTCATCAAGCATGGCCAGAAATACCATCTGACCGAACTCGGCGCCGCTCGCGTGCGAGCTCAGAGCTAAAGAACGGGAGAGACAGTGGACGAGGAAGCAAGCATCATCCTGGGGGACGCCATCGCCTTTTGCCAGCGCGACGGCCAAGATGCACGCCTCATCAACATGCTGGGGCAATCGCGCGCCATAAGCCTGACCGAAGATACGCTCACGATCGAGGCCCCCTCGCGCTTTGCCATCGCGCAGCTCAAAAAGCATCAGCCGACTATTGAGGCTTATCTGGAAGAAATCGCCTTTGCACCGATTGCGCTCGACATCGTGGCGCCGCAAGGCGCCGCGACGGAATCCGCTGCCGCGACGGCGCCCGCCACGGCTCCCGCTGCTTCCCCGACGGTACCAGCCTCCGCAAGCGACGTGCCGACAATCGAGCACCAGCACAGCAATGTTTCCCGTGAAACCATGGCGCCGTTGCCGACCGCGGCGGCGACGTCAACGAACGCACCCGTCACGCACATGCCCATCGCTCACGACGCAGCGGCGGGCGCGGATTCGGGCATTGCAATCAAGAACACGCTCTCGGCCGATGATTTTCGTCGCATGATGAACCAGATGAAGGGCGGAGCGCCGACCAAATCCACGCAAGCTGCGACCCCCGCTTCACCCATGCCAGCACCGACCGTGCCGGCCGAGCAGAATACGGATGGAGCCCCGCTCGCCGCGAACTCAAAATTTACCTTTGAGAACTTTGTCTACGGCCCCGAGAACAGCCATGCCTATCGCTCGGCACTCAAGTTTGCCGCCCTCGCGGACGAGCGCGGCACATGCACATCACTGTTCATCTACGGCAAATCGGGCCTGGGCAAGACGCACCTGCTGCTTGCCATCAAAAACGAGCTCGCCGAGAAGTCGCCCGAGATCAAGGTCAAGTACGCCAACTCCCAGGCATATCTGGACGACCTGATGACCGAGTTCGACCGCCAAAAGAAGAGCAACGCCCCCATCATGCAGGCGTACCACGGCGTGGACGTGCTCATCATCGATGACATCCAAAACATCATCGGCAAGCGCGCGAGCGTGGACTACTTTTTCCAGCTCATGGACGAGTTCATCCGCAACAACAAGAAAGTCGTCATCGCGGCAGACCGCGCCCCCAAGGACCTGAGCATGGACGAGCGTCTGACCAGCCGCTTCAACGCCGGCATGCTCTGCCTAGTCGCAGAGCCCAGCTACGAGATGAAATACAAGATCTTGCAGCGCTATTACGAGAACACCATCGTCGCCGCTCCCGAGGCAGGCGACGACTCGCTGCTGGCGGCCTATGGGGGCGACGGCGGGCACCTGACCGATGAGCACTTTAAGCACATGGCAGAGGTGTCGGGCACCAACATCCGCGAACTCGAGAGCTTCTGCGAGCGCTGCGCCGGCGAGGCGGGCGACCGCGAACGCGAGGGCGGGGAGCTCACCTTTGACGATATCGACGCCATCGCCAGCCAGTACTTCGACACATCGGCCAAAAAGATCAACGTGCAAACGGTTCAGTCCGTCATCGAAGAGCAGTACGGCGTGACGCACGAGGAGCTCATCGGCCCGCGTCGCAACGCCAATATCGCCAAGGCACGCCATATCGCTATCTACCTGGCCATCGAGATGTGCGAGATGACGACCACGGCGGTGGGCGCCGAATTTGGCAACCGCAACCACTCGACCGTCAGCACGAGCTACAAAAAGGTCCAGAAGATGATCCAGGAAGACCGCACCGTCACCGAAGACCTTAAGTCGCTGCGCGATAAAATTACACTGCGCTCGTAGGGAAATAGAGACACCTGTTGAAAACTTGTCGAAACCACGGGCATAAGGTGTCTAAAACCCAACCCGCGGTGATGAAAAGTTTTGCGCAGGTTTTGAACGTGGAAAACCACCCCTGTTGCACACAGGTTGCTGTCGATTCTCTTTTTGGGTCTGACCTGCGTCTTTGGGAGTAATCAACAGTTTCGTCAGTGCTATTACTATTATTAAGATATTTATATCCATAGAAAGGTATTAAAAGATGAAGTTCACCGTCAGCCAGAGCTCGCTTACACAAGCCATCGGCGTCGTTATGAAGGGTGTCGCTTCGGCATCCACCCTCCCCATCCTGTCGGGCGTGCTCGTTAAGGCCCAAGACGGCATCTTGGAATTCCAGACCTCTAACTACACCATCTCGATCCGTCATCGCATCGCGGCGCATGTCGAAGAAGAGGGCGAGATGGTTATCCCCTGTAAGATGCTCTCCAATATCACCAAGACCCTCCCCGATGCCCCGGTCACCTTTGAGCTGTCCGAGCGCCAGGTGCTGATTGGTTGCGAGAAGAGCTCTTTCCGCCTGAACACGCTCGATGCCAATGACTTCCCCGAGTTTCCGGCCTATGCCATCGAGAGCGCCGTGGAACTGCCGACCGATATCTTGTCCGAGATGGTCGGCCGCGTGTGGCGCGTCACCTCGACCGACAAGGCCCGCCCCATCCTGGGTGGCGTGCACATGAAGGTCGAGAACAACACCGTGCGCTTGGTGGCGACCGATTCCTTCCGTTTGGCCGTGTGCGATACGCAGGTCGAGACCTCGACCCTCGAAGGCTCCTTTGAGCTCAACGTTCCGGCTGACGCCTTTAACGACGCGCTGAACATCATGGCCAGCCAGGCGACCATCATGATCGGGGCTACCGACACCCAGGTCGTCTTCGAGGCCGGCAACACCACCTACGTGTCGCGCCGCATCGAGGGCGTGTACCCCAACTACAAGCAGCTCATCCCCGATTCGTGCGTGACGAGCGTCAAGATCGACGTCGCCGCCTTTAACGCCGCCCTCAAGCGCGTGGCCGTTATCGCGAGCGCCAACCCCGCCGTCAAGTTCGAGATCGATGTCGAGAACGGGCAGATGGGCCTGTCCTCCATCTCCAATGACCAGGACCTTGCGCAGGAGACGATCGATGTCGAGGCCGAGGGCGAGTCGGGTACCATCGCCTTCAACTACCACTACATCTTCGGCTGCCTCAATGCCCTGTCCAAGGAGAAGGAGATCACGCTGGAGCTCAAGAGCTACTCGCAGGCGGGCATCTTCAAGTCCTACGACAAGATCAACTACCTGTACCTGGTCATGCCGGTTCGCATCTAGCGCTGCGCCATGACCATGTTCGCCCGCGATCTTTCCGTCGCGCACTACCGCAGTTTCGAGAGCTATCGCCTTGCCCTGGACGAGGGCGTGACGATACTTGCGGGACCCAACGCGGCGGGAAAGACCAATCTCATAGAGGCGCTGCAGCTGCTGACGAGCGGCGCCTCGTTTAGGCATCCGACCGCAGCCGAGCTCGTTCATGACGGCGTGGGCTCGTGCAGGGTCGAGCTGAGGCTCGAGGGCGACGGCCGCGTGCTTGATATGGGATTGAGCGCGGAGGACGGTAAGCGCTCGTTTAGCCGCAACGGCAAGAGATGCTCTGCCGCCGGTGTGCGCGGGGTTCTGCCGAGCGTGCTGTTTTGCCCCGACCATCTGGACATGGTTAAGCGGGGCGCCAGTGTGCGCCGCGCCGCCCTCGATGACTTTGGCATGCAACTGAGCGCACGCTATGCCGATCTTGCGAGCGCCTATGGGCGCTGCGTGACCCAGCGCAACGCCTTGCTCAAGGAGACCTGGTGCTGCCGTGAGATGCTCGGCGCGTGGAACGATTCGATTGCCCGCGCGGGCGCGGCTCTGCTCGTGCACCGGTTGGCCCTGCTCGACCGGCTGGCGGGCCATGTGCGTACTGCCTACGGGCAAGTGGCGTCCGGTGAAGCCGCCAACGTGTCCTATGCGTCCACGCTGGGGGATTTGCCCCAGGTCGAGGATCGCGAAGAGCTGAAGGGCTGGGCGTACGAGCGCATGCTGGCCGCCCTTGATGAGCACGCCGGCGAGGAAATTCGCCGCGGCGTGACGTTGGTGGGGCCGCATCGCGACGAGATTGAATTTACCGTGGCGGGTCGCTCCGCTCGTTCATTTGCCAGCCAAGGACAGCAGCGAACGTTGGTACTGTCCTGGAAGGTGGCCGAGGTGGCCGTGGCTCGCGATGTTCTGGGTACTGCTCCGCTGTTGCTTCTGGACGACGTGATGAGCGAGCTCGACGGCGAGCGCCGCGGTGCTTTTCTGCGGCTGATCGGCGATGATATCCAAACGGTCATAACCACGACCAACCTGGGATACTTTACCGATGACCTGCTTGATCGAGCCAAGGTGGTGAGCATGGGTGAGACGTGCTAATTACGAGCGCGAGAGCGAGACGGTCGCCTTCAGTGGGTTTTTGAACGCAGAGCGCCAGCGCATCCTGGCGTCGGTGACGCCTGAGCGCCGTGCGCAGATGGAGGCTGCCGAGGAGTCGCGCGCGGTCTATCGCGCGTGGAACGCGGTGTGCTCGGGCACGCGCGAGGGGCGGCATGTGACGGGTCTGCGCTACCTGCCCGAGTCCAATGAGCTGCTGGTATATCTCGATTCGCCCTCGTGGACGCAGGAAATGACGCTGTTGCGTGAGATCATCCGCGCGCGCATGGAGCGCGCCGGTGCGCATGTGGACGGCCTGGTGTTCAAAACCACCGCACCCGGTCACACGCCGCCCGCCGCCAAGGAGCGCCTGCGCCCGGCGACGACCGAGCGCCCGCCGGCCCCGCACGCCGACCTCAGTGAGGCCGAGCGCACCGAGATTGAGCGCCAAGTGGCACCCATCGAAGACCAAAAACTGCGCGAGGCCCTCGAGAATGCCATGAGAGCCAGTGCCGAGTGGGCCAAGGGCGTGCAAAGCAAAAAAGAGCCTTAAATCGCATCTGGTGGCCTTGTAGAGCCAAATACCCTCGTTCCCGAGGGTATTTTTTTACGATAAACTAGTAAGGCTGTACACATTTTCTTGACTGAAGGAGGACGTGTGGCAAACGAAAACGATTACGATGGCGGCGAGATTAAGATTCTCGAAGGTCTCGAGGCCGTTCGTAAGCGCCCGGGCATGTATATCGGCTCGACGAGTGCCAGCGGTCTGCATCACCTGGTGTGGGAGATCGTTGACAACTCCGTCGACGAGGCCATGGCCGGTTTCTGCACCGAGATCCAGGTGACGGTCCACGCCGACAACTCCATCACGGTCGTCGACAACGGGCGCGGCATCCCCGTCGACGAGCACCCTGTTAAAAAGATCCCGACGCTCGAGGTCGTCATGACGATCTTGCACGCCGGCGGTAAGTTCGATAACTCGGCCTATAAGGTCTCGGGCGGCCTGCACGGCGTGGGCATCTCCGTCGTCAACGCACTGTCCAAGCGCGTGGTCGTTCAGGTTCGTCGCGATGGCAACACCTACGAGATGGAGTTCTCGCGCGGCAAGACCGTCAAGAAGATGGAGGTCGTGGGCACCTCGGATTCGACGGGCACCACCGTCACCTTCTGGCCCGACGATGAGATCTTCGAGACCTGCATCTACGATTTCGATACGCTGCACAACCGTCTGCAGGAGACGGCGTTCCTCAATAAGAATCTCAAAATCGTGCTGACCGACGAGCGCGAAGCGACCCCCCACGTGGAGGAGTTTTGCTACGAGGGCGGCATCATCGACTTCGTCAAGTTCCTCAACGAGGGCAAGGACGTTCCCGAGGCCTTTAAGGAGCCCATCTACATCGAGGGCAAATCGGACCCGGACGCGCCTGTGGCCAAGATGGGCGAGGTCGAGGTTTCCCTGCAGTGGAATAGCGGCTACGGCGAGAACGTCATGTCGTTTGCCAACGACATCTACACCCCCGAAGGCGGCATGCACCTTGAGGGCTTCCGTACCGCGCTCACCCGCGTGATCAACGATTACGCGCGCAAGCAGAACCTGCTCAAGGAAAAAGACGCCAACCTGACCGGCGACGATGTGCGCGAGGGCCTTTCGGCCGTTATCTCGGTCAAGCTGCCCGATCCGCAGTTTGAGGGCCAGACCAAGGCAAAGCTCGGCAGCTCCTATATGCGAGCGCTCACGCTCAAGATTGTGACCGACGGTCTTGTCGATTACCTCGAGGAGCATCCCAAGCCCGCTCGCGAGATCGTCAAGAAGGCGCAGCAGGCCTGCAAGGCGCGCAATGCCGCCCGCAAGGCGCGCGAGGCGACCCGCCGCAAGAGCCTGCTCGAGACGGCGTCCCTGCCCGGTAAGCTCGCTGACTGCTCGGTGCGCGATGCCGAGCTGACCGAGCTCTTCATCGTAGAGGGCGACTCGGCAGGCGGTTCGGCCAAGGACGGCCGTCGCCGAGACATCCAGGCGATTCTGCCCCTGCGCGGCAAGATTTTGAACGTCGAACGCGTTGGTGACCATCGCGCGTTCTCGAGTGACACCATTCAGTCGCTGATTACCGCGATCGGCTGCGGCGTCACGACGAGTGCCGGCGACGGCGGCGACTTCGATATCACCAAGGCGCGCTACCACAAGATCATCATCATGACCGATGCAGACGTCGACGGTGCGCATATCCGCATTCTGCTGCTGACGTTCTTCTACAAGTACATGCGTCCGCTGATCGATGCCGGCTACGTCTATGTTGCCTGCCCGCCCATCTTTGGCATTAAGGTGCGCAACAAGATCCACTACGTGTATCCCAACGGCCGCCAGCCCGAAGACGAGATCCTGCGCGACACCATCCAGAGTCTGGGCCTGAACCCCGACGATAACGACGAGGACGGCAAGGCCAAGGACGGCAAGATCACCAAAAAGCGCAAGGGCTATACCGTCCAGCGCTACAAGGGCCTGGGCGAGATGGACCCCAAGCAGCTTGCCTCGACGACGATGGACCCCAAGACCCGCATCCTGCAGCGTGTGTCGATCGAGGACGCCGTGGTGGCGGACCGCGCCGTGCGCGAGCTGATGGGTTCCGAGGTCGGCTATCGCCGCGAGTACATTGAAAAACATGCGCATGACGCGCGTTTCCTTGATGCTTAAGAGGAGGTAACGTGGCAGACGATATCAACAATAACGAGGGTATGGGCGAGGCCGGCGACGCCGGCATGCCCGATGATCTGAAGCGCCTGCTTGCCCGTGCTGAGCAGGGCGAGGACGGCGACCCGGACGCCTATAACCCCGATGCCGATGATGATGAGGAAGAAGACGACGCCGAGCTCGAGGAGAGCTTTGGTGAAGTCGACCGTGGTGCCTCGGCCGGTGAGGATATCAACGGCGGCCAGCTCCAGATTTCGGAGTTCGGTCGCGAGATGAAGCAGTCGTTCATCGAGTATTCGATGTCGGTCATCACGGCGCGCGCCCTGCCGGACGTGCGCGACGGCTTAAAGCCGGTGCACCGCCGCATCCTGTACGCGATGAACGAGAGCGGCATCTACCCCAACCGCCCACATAAGAAGTCGGCCTGGACGGTCGGCGAAGTTATCGGTAAGTACCATCCGCACGGTGACTCCGCGGTCTACGAGGCCATGGTTCGCCTGGCGCAGTGGTTCTCCATGCGCACGCCGCTCATCGATGGTCACGGCAACTTCGGTAACATCGACGGCGACGGCGCGGCGGCCATGCGTTACACCGAGAGCCGCCTGGCAAAGCCCGCCATGGAACTGCTGCGCGACCTGCAGAAGGATACCGTCGACTGGCAGCCCAACTACGACGAATCGCTCGCCGAGCCCGTGGCGCTGCCTGCGCGCTTCCCCAACCTGCTGGTTAACGGCAGCCAAGGCATCGCCGTCGGCATGGCCACCAACATCGCCCCGCATAACCTCACCGAGGCGATCGAGGCCACCTGCTACCTGATCGACAACCCCGACGCCACCGTCGACGAGCTCATGCAGATCATGCCCGGTCCGGACTTCCCCACCGGCGCCATCATCATGGGCAGCGCCGGCATTAAGCAGAGCTACGAGACCGGTCGCGGCTCCATTACCGTGCGTGCCAAGGCACACGTGGAGTCCACCAAGACCGGCCGCAGCCGCTTGGTCTTTACCGAGATTCCCTACATGGTCAACAAGGGCACCCTGCAGGAGAAGATCGCCCAGCTCGTCAACGACAAGCGCATCGAGGGCATCTCGGATATGCGCGATGAGTCCAACCAGAAGGGCATCCGTCTGGTCATCGAGCTCAAGAAGGGCGTCATTCCGCAGGTCGTGCTCAACAATCTGTATAAGTACACCTCGCTGCAGACGACCTTTGGCGCCAACAACCTGGCACTCGTCAACGGCGTTCCCAAATGCCTGAGCCTGCGTGAGATGCTGCAGCACTACATCGACCACCAGGTCGACGTCGTCACCCGCCGCACCCGCTTCGACCTTAAGAAGGCCCAGGCCCGCGCGCATATCCTCGAGGGCTACCTGATGGCCCTTGACCATATCGACGAGGTCATCAGCATCATCCGCTCCTCGCAGACCGACTCCGAGGCCAGCAGCCGACTGATCGAACGCTTTGGCTTTACGCCCGAGCAGACCACGGCCATCCTCGAGATGAAGCTGCGCCGCCTGACCGGCCTGGAGCGCGACAAGATCCAAGAAGAGTTGGACGGCCTGCGCCGCGCCATCGCCTACTACGAGGACCTGCTGGCGCACGAGGAGAAGATTCTGGGCGTCATCAAGGAAGAGATGCGCGAGATCTCCAAGAAGTTTGGCGACAAGCGCCGTACCGAAATCAGCCAGGTTGAGAAGGACCTGGATGTCGAGGACCTCATCGCCGACGAGGATATGGTCGTGACCATCACCCACACCGGCTACGTTAAGCGTATCCCGGTGGCTGCCTACCGTGCCCAGAAGCGCGGTGGCAAGGGCGTGTCGGGCGTCAACCTCAAAGAGGACGACGTTATCGATGAGATGTTCATCGCGTCCACGCACGAGTACGTGCTGTTCTTCTCGAGCAAGGGCAAGGTCTATCGCCTGAAGGTGCACGAGCTGCCGGTGGGTACGCGCCAGGCGCGCGGTACCGCGATCGTCAACCTGCTGCCCTTCGAGGAAGGCGAGAAGATCGCGAGCGTCATCAGCTGCCGCGAGTTCCCGGCCGACGAGTACCTGATGTTTGCCACCAAGAGCGGCATGGTCAAAAAGACCGTGATGAGCGCATATGACCGCAGCCGTCGCGACGGCCTGATCGCTATCAACCTGCGTGACGACGACGCGCTGCTGAACGTGCGCCGCGTGCGCGACGGCGACAAGATTATCCTGGCCACCACCGCGGGCAAGGCGATCATGTTCTCCGAGGAGCAGGTGCGCGCCACCGGCCGCGATACCAGCGGCGTTCGCGGTATCGGTCTGAAGGACGGCGTGAGCGTTCTGGGCATGGAAGTCACTAACGGCAACGGCGATCTATTCGTCATCACCGAGCGCGGCTACGGCAAGCGCACGCCGGTCGCGGACTACCCAGAGCAGAATCGCGGCGGCCAGGGCGTCTACACCATCCAAATGACCGAGCGCAAGGGTAACCTCGCGGCCATGAAGACGGTGGGCCCGCAGCACGAGCTGTTCATCGTGACGGAGGGTGCGACGGTCATTCGCGTCAAGACCGACGAGATCAGCCAGACTGGCCGCGCCACCCAGGGCGTCAAGATGATGACCGTCGACGACAACGACCGCGTATGCGCCGTAGCCCGCATGACGGCAGCCAAAGAGAAGCCCGAAGGCGAAGCAACAGAAGATGGTTCTGCCCCCGAAGAAGCCCCAGTCGATCTAGGCGACGGCAACGACATGCCAGAAGATCTCCTAGACGAGTAAGAGGCCCTAGCTGGTAAAAATTATCAGACCCCATATATCGGCGGTCGGCGCACTGCGCGCCGACCGCTTTTTTGAAAACCTTGGGATCCCATGGTCGCTGGGCTGGCGAGATGGTTTTGGTTTGTCGCGAGTTCCGCACGCAAAGAAGGCCACTTAATGTGGCCTTCGTCTTGCGCAGG
>CABRFG010000006.1 GCA_902470095.1 uncultured Collinsella sp. | reverse complement strand
CATACATGGACAGGATGACCGTTCGCACTCCCGGCTGGGGAACAAACTCCTCAAAATCGGGAGCCATGCGGTTCATGTTGAGAATCATGCCGTCGACGGGTCGCTCGACCATGCGGCGCGAGGCATCGGCAAGTGTATAGGGCTTGTCGCCGCCCATCTCGATCATAGTGACGGCAAAATCGTGCTCGCGCGCCGCTTGCATGATACCCTCGAGCGTCGCCAGGTTACCGACACGTGTGATGTTGTACATGCACAGGCCAATAGAACGATACGACCCGCCGCGCAACGCCGCTCCAGCAAAATTGGGACGAAAGCCCAGCTCTTCCATGGCGGCCAGCACACGCTTGCGCGTCTTTTCCGTCACGTTGGGCATACCGTTGACCACGCGAGACACAGTCTGGCGGCTCACGCCAGCGAGCGCCGCAACCTCTGCCGCGCTCGCCGAATGACCATTCCTTGTCTGCTGAGCCATGCCTTCCACGCTAACCTGCTTCCCAACTATTCCCCGCGCCCATGGCGCATCGTACATACATCGATAACGTGCTCATGATACCCGAGCCATATACCACAACATGAAAACTTCTGTCAATCAAAACCGCTTACCGAACAAATACAACCGTTCGCGGCTGTTTGAAGTTGTTTTGTTTCTATACATCCCAGCCGGATGTTAACGTGCTCATTGTCAAATGTTCACGTGCTCATTTTGGTTCTAATCATTTTAAGATAGTGTTTATCGGGCTTTTTCACCGCTGAACGCTAACCAGGGAGCCTCCTGAGCGCAAACGCACAATATCGAACAGCGAGACGAGAGGGTGTATGCATATGTCTTTGCTAAACCGCGTACAGCAGCTGCCGAAGGGCTTTGTTTGGGGCGCCGCAACCGCCGCGTACCAAACGGAAGGTTCCACGAAGGTGGCAGGCAAGGGTAAGACCATGTGGGACGATTACCTTGTCGCCCAGGGTCGCTTTTTGCCCGACCCGGCCAGTGATTTCTACAACCGCTACGAGGAGGATATCCGCCTTTCTGCCGAGCATGGACTCAACGCCATTCGTGTGTCCATCGCCTGGACCCGCATCTTCCCCAACGGCGACGATGCCGAGCCCCTCGCCGAGGGCGTTAAGCACTACCACGAGCTGTTCGCCTGCTGCAAAAAGTATGGCGTCGAGCCCTATGTGTCCCTGCATCACTTTGACTCCCCCGCCGCCCTGTTCAACCAGGGCGACTGGCTCAACCGCAAGACCGTCGACGCCTATGTGCGCTATGCCGAGTTCTGCTTCCGCGAGTTCCGCGAGGTCAAGAATTGGTTCACCATCAACGAGCTCATCAGCCTCTCGCACTCCCAATACATCCAAGGCAACTTCCCGCCCAACCATCACTTTGATGTGACGAGCGGCATCCAGAGCCAGCACAACGAGCTCGTTGCCCACGCCCGCGCCGTCAACCTGTATAAGGATCTTGACGAGACCGAGCACCTGGGCGGACGCATTGGCATGGTCAACGTCCTGACGCCGGCATATCCTGCCACAGACTCGCCCGCCGACCAGCACGCCGCCGACCTGTACAACGCCTTCTACACCGACTTCATCATGGACGGCGCCTTCCTGGGCCACTACTCCGCGCGCACCCTCTCACTCATCAACGAGATTCTGCGTGCCAACAACGCCACGCTTACGGTTGAGGACAGCGACATGGAGGAGCTCGCCAAGGCGGCGCCCCGCAACGATATGTTCGGCCTCAACTACTATCAGTCGGCGTTTATCGCCGCCTACGATGGCGAGTCCACCAACAGCTTTAACGGCACCGGAGACAAGGGCACCTCGTGCTTTAAGTTTAAGGGCGTCGGGCAGCAGGTCGATATGCCGGGTATCCCCACCACCGACTGGGATTGGCTCATCTACCCGCAAGGCCTCTACGACACGCTCAAGCACATCAGCGCCACCTATCCCAACCTCCCCGTCATCTATATCACCGAAAACGGCCTGGGCCACAAGGACCCCGAGCCCGACGCAAACGGCATCGTCGCCGATCCCGAGCGCATCGACTTTGTCGACCAGCACATGGAGAAGGTGCTCCGGGCGCGCGCCGAGGGCGTCGACGTCCAGGGCTACTTTATCTGGAGCCTGCAGGACCAGTTCTCGTGGGCCAACGGCTATAACAAGCGCTACGGCCTGTTCTACATCGACTTCGACACGCAAAAACGCTACATCAAGCAGTCGGCACTCTGGTACAAGGAGCTCGCCGACACTATGGCGGACGCGCAGTAGCGCATCGCCTCGCTTTCCCCCGAGAGGGGAGCGGCCCTATGCGATACAAACCCAGCCGCTCCCCTCTCTCCCCCTGGGACCGACCCCGCCTGCACCCGGGCTTTTAGCAAGCGGGAGACCATATAGGTTTTCAACGTCCATGCCATTAAGATTTCATGCAAAGAGGAGCGTGAACTATGGAATCGATCGTTAAGTTCTTGGAGAAAGGTCAGCCGTACTTCGACAAGGTCTCTAAGAACATCTACCTTCAGGCCATTAAAGACGGCTTTTTGGCAGCAATGCCCATCATCCTGTCTTCTTCTGTCTTCCTGCTTATTTCGACCCTGCCGGGCGTTGTCGCCACGGTCGGCGGCTTTACGCTGCCCGACTGGTGGAACGTCGACGTCGTGAACTTCTGCAACAAGGTTTACAACTTCACGATGGGCGTCGTGGGCATCATGGTCGCCGGCACCACCGCAAGCGCGCTGACCGGCTCCAAGAACCGCCGCATGCCTGCCGGCAAGGCCATCAACGCCACGAGCACCATGGTCGCCGCCATGTGCGCTATGCTCATCTTGGCCGTTACCCAGACGAGTGCCAAGATCGACGGCGCCGATGTCTCGGTGTTCTTTACCGACAACATGGGCACCAAGGGCCTACTGAGCTCCTTTGTCGCCGCATTTGCCACGGTCAACATCTATGCCTTCTGCATTAAGCGAGACATCACCATCAAGCTGCCCAAAGAAGTCCCCGGCGCCATCGCCCAGAACTTCCGCGACATCTTCGCCTTCAGCTTCTCCATCCTGTTTGTCGCCGTCATCGACGTTATCTGCCGCACCTGCTTGGCCGTCCCGTTTGCCAACGTCATCTCCACGCTGGTGAGCCCGCTGTTCGCCGCTGCCGATTCCTACGCCGGCCTCGCCCTCATCTGGTTCATGATCCCGCTGTTCTGGTTCATGGGCATCCACGGCCCCTCGGTCGTTAAGCCTGCCCTCAACGCCGCGCTGTTTGGCAACATCACCACCAACCTCGCCACGCTGCAGGCCGGCGGTCACCCCGCCCTCGCCCTGACCGAGAACTTCGGTAACTACATCGGCGAACTCGGCGGCACCGGCGCCACGTTCATTGTCCCGATCATCTTCCTGCTCTTTATGCGCTCCAAGCAGCTCAAGGCCGTCGGCAAAGCCTCTGTCGTACCCGTGATGTTCGCCGTCAACGAACCGCTGCTGTTCGCCGCGCCCATCATCCTTAACCCGTACTTCCTGATCCCGTTCCTGTTTGCCCCCGTGGCCAACGTCCTCATTGGTAAGTTCTTCATCGACTTTTTGGGCATGAACGGCTTTATCTATGCCATGCCGTGGGCACTCCCCGGACCGATCGGCACCTTCATCGACACCAACTTCCAGCCGATCTCTCTGGTCCTGGTTGTCGTCCTGCTGGTCGTTGACTTCTTAATCTACTACCCGTTCTGCAAGGCCTACGACAACGTCCTGTGCAAGCAGGAGGCCGAGACCCTGGCCGAAGAAGAGGCCGAGGAGACCAAGGCCGTCAAGACCGCTGCCGCCCCCGCCGTTGAGGCTCCTGTTGTCGAGACCGCTTCTGCCACTGAGGCCTCCGCAGCTCCGTCCGCCCTTAAGGGCAAGGATCTGAGGGTTCTGGTTCTGTGCGCTGGCGCCGGCACCTCTGCACTGCTCGCCAACGCGCTTAAGGAAGGCGCCGACGAGCTGGGCATCGACATTACCGCCAACGCCGGTGCCTACGGCAGCCACTACGCCATCATGGACCAGTACAACGTCATCGTCCTGGCTCCGCAGGTTCGCACCTATTACAACGAGATGAAGGCCGACACCGACCGCCTGGGCATCACGCTGCTGTCGCCCAAGGGCAAACAGTACATCGACCTCACTAAGGATCCCAAGGGTGCCGTCGCCTGGATCGAGGAAAACCTCGAGGCATAAAACGCTGACGCCACCTGCCGCTCGCAGAAAAAAAATGGCCCGTGCATCGATGCGTGATGCGCGGGCCATTTTGTTTAGACCGCACCCGTCCTCCTGTTCATCTTAATCTGTAACATCTAGCCGAGTTTTTGGGTCCCAGCCGTTACAGATCGAGGTGAACGCACAGGCCAAGCCAAAAATCTCAATCTGTAACATGTAGACCGCTTTTGACCGCTTAGATGTTACAGATCGAGACAAACAGATGGGTCAATCCAATCAATCTAGATCTGTAACACCTGGCTGGTCATTTCACTCCTAACTGTTACAGATCGAGACAAAGATGATGGCTGGGTAGACAAAATCTCAATCTATAACACCTAGTCGAGTTTTCGGGTCCCACCTGTTACAGATTTAGACGAGCAGGCCGAGCACGTCTACGCCCGCAGATCCCTTACGCTGGAACGCTCGACCAACACGCCCGAGACGAGCGTACGACTTCTGGAGCTCGGGGCTTCCAGACCTGCGACGACCTCGTTAAGCGCACGGATGCCCAGTTCGCGGTGGCGAAACTTCACCGACGTCAGAATCGAGTTGGGAATCGTCTTGTAGAGCTCATCGTCGAAGCCGATCACGGACACGTCGTCGGGCACATTGAGCCCTTTGTCACGTAGAGCCATCATCACGCCGTTTGCCATGCAGTCGTTAGCAGCGAGGACCGCCGTGCAATCGGGTTTATCGGCAAGCACAAGGCCCGCGGCATAGCCACTATCCGCATTCCAATCGCCTTGCAGAGGCTCGGGCGGCTCAATGCCACGTGCCTCGAGTGCCGCTCGCCAACCTTTCATACGGCACTGGCTCGACAGTGACTCTTTCTTACCAGAGACGAAGTACACGTTCTTGTGCCCGTGGTTCAAGAAGTACTCGCACGCCATGCGCGCGCCGCCCTCTTGGTCGTCACTGACGGTAGAGCAGGTAGGATGTTCCATCGGTGTGATAATCACCGTCTTGAGGTCTTTCGGCGCCTCAAAGGTATCAAAGTCATCGACCATCTGGCGCAGGTTGAAAATCATGCCGTCGACGGGGAGCTGCGACATCCTACGCGCCGCTTCGGCAAGGGTCATCTTCTCCCCCGCCCGCTTTTTGATCATCGTAAGAGCAAAGCCTCGCTCTTCGGCGGCATCGGCGATACCGTCGATCATGTCCACGGCACCGCCCGACAAGTGGAACAGCACGACGCCGATGCACCCGTAACGGCCCAACTTGAGCGAACGCGCGGCAAAGTTGGCTCGAAACCCGAGCGCCTCCATGGCCGAATGAACCTTATCGCGTGTCGACTCTCGCACGCTATCGGGCTCGTTAATCACGCGCGAAACCGTCTTGAGAGAAACACCAGCGGCAATCGCCACATCATTCATTGAGACATTTTTCTTGTCCATCGTTGCCACTGCTTCTCCAGTCGGTTTTACATCGCTTGTTTTTGCGTTCTAGCATACACTACCTGCCTGACTGATAAATCAACCGTTTACCGAACAATATCGACCGCTCACCCGTATATCCTTGTTGCTCTTCCAAAAATGTCTTACGTTGTCATTAACGAAATGACAACGTTGTCATTTTGCAATGCCTTCCTTAAGCAGGAAGGTTTCCGGGCAGTCCTGACCATCCATCGACGACCAGTTCCATCCACATGCATCGCGCATCAAGTAGCAAAGGAGCTCTATGGACGCCATCGTAAAGATGCTCGAAAAGCATCAACCGTTCTTTGAGAAGATCTCGAGGAACATATACCTCCAGGCCATCAAGGACGGATTCCTTGGGTGCATGCCCATTGTCCTCACCTCTTCGATCTTTCTGCTCATTGCCACCCTTCCCGGCGTAGTTGGAATCACGTTGCCCCAGCCGCTCATCGACTGGTGCAACAAGCTGTACAACTTCACCATGGGCGTCATGGGCATCATGGTTGCCGGCACCACCGCCAAGAACTTCACGGCTTCCATGAACCGTCGCATGCCCGCCGGCAAGGTGCTCAACGACGGCTCCACTATGGTTGCCGCCCAGTGCAGCATGCTGCTGCTCGCTGTTACGCAGTTCACCACCAAGTTCAACGGCTCCGAGCTTTCGGTCTTCGATTGCACCAGCATGGGTACACGCGGTCTGTTCTCGGCCTATATCGCAGCGTTCATTACCGTTTGGGTTTATAAGTTCTGCGTTTCGCGCGATCTGACCATTAAGCTGCCCAAGGAGGTTCCGGGCGCCATCGCTCAGAACTTCCGCGACATCATCCCCTTCGGTGGCGCTGTCATCATCTGCGGCATCATCGATGTCGTCGTGCGCAACCTCATGGGCGTTCCGTTCTCCGAGCTGCTTATCAAACTGCTCTCCCCGCTCTTCACTGCGGCAGAGACCTACCCCGGACTCATCCTTATTCAGGCGGCCACCGCGTTCTTCTGGTTCATCGGCGTCCACGGCCCTTCGATTGTCCAGCCGGGCATCGACCCCATCCGTCTTGCCAACCAGGCCGAGAACCTGCAGGTTCTGCTGGCCGGTGGCCACCCCGCCCACTCCCTCACCTTTAACATGTCGCTCGTGGGTGAGTTCGGCGGCACCGGCGCCACGTTCATCGTGCCGCTTCTGCTGATTCTCTTTATGAAGTCCAAACAGCTCAAAGCCGTCGGCAAGGCCTCGATTGTTCCTGTTGCCTTCGCCGTCAACGAACCGCTGCTCTTTGGCGCGCCGATGATCCTTAACCCCTACATGCTCATCCCCTTTGTTGCCGCCGGCTGCGTCAACGTGAGTGTTGCCAAGTTTTTTATCGACAACGTGGGCATGAACGGCTTCTCCTTCGTGGTGCCTTGGGCTACCCCTGCCCCCATCGGCATCTTCATCACTACAAACTTCCAGCTTATCGCCCTGGTATTTGTCGCGATCATCATCTTGCTGGACGCCATCATCTACCTGCCGTTCTTGAAGGCATACGATAAGCTGCTCTGCGACCAGGAAGCCGAGCGCGCCGCCGAGCTGGGTCTCGAGTCCGATGGTGCTGCCACCATCGCCGCCAGCACCTCTGCGCCCGCTGTCGAGCAGGCCACCGCTGCCGTCGAGCCGACCGCCGCTGCCGCTGACAGCAAGCCTGTCGCCGATCAGCCCGAGCCCGCTGCCGATGCATCCGCTAAGAAGGATGTCGACGGTCTGAAGGTCCTCGTCCTGTGCGCCGGCGCCGGCACCTCTGCCATGCTTGCCAACGCCATCAAGGAAGGTGCCGCGCAGACCGGAGAGAACATCGCTTCCTCCGCAGGCGCCTATGGCCAGCACACTGCCATCATGGATCAGTACGACGTTATCGTGCTTGCCCCGCAGGTCCGTAGCTACTACAACGACATGAAGGCCGACACCGATCGCCTGGGCATTAAGCTGCTCGCCCCGCGCGGTAAGGAATATATCGACCTTACTCGCGACCCCGCTGGCGCCATCAAGTGGCTCCGCGAGAACCTCGACTAGGTTCCTCCCTCTGTTGGTGCCCGGATCCCCAGTTCGGGCACCTCTCCCTATTCGAATCCCACAGAAAGGATGACTCATGACCAACCCCATGCAGTTCCCCGACGGCTTTGTGTTTGGCGGCGCCACCGCCGCTTACCAGGTTGAGGGCGAGACCCGCACGCACGGCAAGGGCAAAGTGCCCTGGGACGATTTCCTGGCAGCTCAGGGTCGCTTCTCCCCCGATCCCGCAAGCGATTTCTACAACAAGTACCCGGTCGATATCGACCTGTGCCAGCGCTTCGGCATCAACGGTATCCGCGTCTCCATCGCTTGGAGCCGCATCTTCCCCAACGGCACTGGCGAGATCAACCACGAGGGTGTCGCCTTCTATCATGAGCTTTTCGCCACCTGCAACAAAGCCGGCGTTATCCCCTATGTCACGCTCGATCACTTTGATACGCCCGAGGCCTTTTACCAGGACGGCGGCGAGGGTTTCCTGACGCGCACGACGATCGACGCCTTTGTCGAGTACGCCAAGTTCTGCTTTGCCGAGTTCACCGAGGTCAAGCACTGGTTCACGTTTAACGAGATTCCCGCAACCGCCGAGGGCAGCTTTATCGTCGGCAACTGGCCGCACGGCGAGAAGTATCGCCTGGACAAGGCCTTCCAGCTCATGCACAACATGATGGTGGCCCACGCCAAGGCTGTCGTAGCCTTCCATGAGGGCGGCTTTGAGGGTGAGATCGGCATTGTCCAGAACCTGGAGCCCAAGTATCCCCTCGATCCCAACAACGCCGCCGACTGCGAGGCAGCTCGCATGGCCGACGTCATCAACAACCGCTGGGTACTCGACGCCACCTTCCGCGGCCACTATGCAGCCGACACCATGGAGGCTGCGACCAAGCTGGCCCATATCGCCGGCGGCGAGCTCGACGTCCGCGACGAGGACATCGCCGCGCTGACCGCCGCGCTCCCCTACAACGATTGCCTGGGCGTCAACACCTACAAGTGCCAGTTCCTGCGTGCCGCCGAGGGCGAAAACGACATCAACCACAATGGCACCGGCGACAAGGGCTCCTCGCGCTGGTTCCTCAAGGGCGTGGGCGAGTCATGCGTGCGCGAAGGCGTTCCCACCACCGATTGGGACTGGATCATCTATCCCGAGGGCCTCTACGACCTGCTGCTCCGCATTAAGAACGATTACCCCAACTACAAGAAGATCTACATCACCGAGAACGGCATGGGCTATAAGGACGACTTCGAGGACGGCTTTATCGATGACGCCCCTCGCATCGACTACATGCGTCAGCATCTCGCATGGATCCTCAAGGCAATCGACGGCGGCGTAAACGTCGACGGTTACTTCGTGTGGTCTCTGCAGGACCAGTTCTCCTGGACCAACGGCTATAACAAGCGCTATGGCCTGTTCTACATCGACTTTGAGACCCAGAAGCGCTATCCCAAGGCGAGCGCGTACTGGTACAAGAACGTCGCGGAGACCGGCCTGCTCATGGCCTAACTTTTGCCGCATACCCCCTGTCGGCCGCATGCGAATCCCTCCACGGGTTCGCATGCGGCCTTTTTGTTTTTGGTGAGCCCGTGCGGGCCGTTTATCTCGATCTGTAACATCTAGCAGGGATTTTCGGCCCTAGCTGTTACAGATCAAGACAAACAGAACGCCCGAGCAGAAATATCTCAATCTGTAACACATAGCCCACTTTCGACCGTCTACCTGTTACAGATCGAGACAAAAGCCACAGGTCAATCCCTTTAATCTCAATCTGTAACATCTAGCCGAGTTTTTCGATCCCAACTGTTACAGATTGAGACGATTCGACGGTACCGGTCGCTTGGACACGTCGTGGTACAATTATGCCACGACGCAAAGGAGGTACCCATGTCCGCTTGTGTGCCCGTCCGAGACATGAAGGACACTGCCACATTCACCGCACTTGTTGAGTCTGAGCGCGACGTCACCGTAACTAAGAACGGCTACGAGGCCATGCACTGCATCAGCAGCGACCAGTATCGCCTCATGCAAGAAGAAATCGCCAAGGCAAAACTGCTGTCTCGTATGATGTTGGCAGAAGACGAAATATCGCAAGGCGACTACAGCGACTACGACTCCTTCGCGACCGCGATACGAGACAAATATGACCTATAACGTCGTTATACTCAAAAGCGCGCGATATGAGTACGAGAGTATCGTCGGGTACCTTGCTCAAATCCTCAAGAATCCGCGTGCAGCAGGCAATTTTGTCGCTGAGTTTGAATATCAGCTTGATCTGCTTCGCGAGCAGCCGCTCCTACGTCCCCTCTCGCATATGCAAGAGCTGGCGGCACGTAATTACCGATCGTTTCCCGTCAACAACTACGTGTGCCTTTATAAGTTTGAGCACGAAACAATCTATATCGCTCACATCTTTCATCAGTCACAGGACTACGCCCGCCTGGTCTAACCCACAAGCTGAATACTTGGCCCGAGCACATTTGCGCGTCAACGTGAAGCGGTAATCCCCGCGCCGACAGGGGGCAGAAGTATCGCCTGCAGCGTTAGTTAGCAGATGACCTGCGTATGCTCCTCGATGGCGGCGCGATCCTCGGCGGCGATACTCGGCTCGCACACCACGGCGTCCAAATTGTCCAGACGACAGAAGGTGTAGAAGTCGCGCTTGCCGATCTTGCTGGAGTCGGCGATCAGATAGCGCGAGTCGGCCTTGCTAAAGGCGAGCTGCTGGATGCGGCCCTCTTCCATGTTAGACGTAGACACGTCGCCGTCCAAAATGCCGTTTGCGCCGATAAAGGCTGCGTCGATCCCCAGTGCGCGCAAGGTGTCCTCGGCCGTGGGGCCCACAAAGGCGGCAGTGCGGCGGCGGTACACGCCGCCCACCAGGCACAGTTCGCAGTCTTCGCGCGCCTCGAGCAGGTTAAACACCGAAAGCGAATTGGTCACAATGCGCAGGCGAAACGCCGGCAGCATCGAGGCCATCTGCTCAACCGTGGTGCCCGTGCCCAAAAAGATGGTCGAGCCTTCCTCGATAAGCTCCACAGAACGGCGCGCAATCTGCAACTTTTCCTCGGCATGCTTCGTGCGCTTTTCGCTGTGCGAATACTCATGGCGCAGCATAGCGTGTGGACGGCCCTGCGCACTGCGGGCTCCGCCGTGCACGCGCTCGATCTCGCCCAGGCTCGCAAGCTCCTCAAGGTCACGGCGGATCGTCATATCCGAGACACCTAACGCATCCGAAATCTCCTTGACCGAGACCGTTCCCTGTTCCTCGAGCAGCTGCCGAACCTTATCCTGTCGCTCCGCTTTAATCACGATGAGTCCTCGCTGTTCCACGCTCACGTCAATTCAAACAATAACGAACAAATTGTATCAGACTCGCGCGCGTCAGAAATGAACGCCCGCACAGCTCCAATCATCACTTTTTTGAGAAAAATACCCCCTGCTTTAGTGGGGTGTAGTGATAATCTCGCCTGTTCGCGCTACAGTTTGTCGGAAATACCTCGATGTTAGGAACCAAATGATCACTTCCGAGCTTTTCGGCACCGCGCCGTGCGGTACCCCCGTTCATCGTTACACCCTCAACGGGCCCGAGATCTGCGTTCGCATTATGGACTATGGCGCCACCGTGCTTGGTATCGATGTGCCCGACATTCCCGACAACGTGCGCGATGTGGTGCTGGGCTTCGATAAGCTCGAGGATTACTTTGACAACCCCGCCTGCTTTGGCGCGACCATCGGCCCCGTGGCAAACCGCACCGCGGGCGCCACGATCACCATCGCCGGCACGGACTGGCATATGCCGGCCAACGAAGGCGTCAACAACCTGCACAGCGATCTTGAGCATGGTCTGCACAAGCGCGTATGGGATGTTGAACTCGACGAGGTCCACAACGCCGTGCGCATGACCACCTCGCTTGAGGATGGCGAGCTGGGTCTCCCCGGCAACCGCACCTTTACGGCCGTGTTTACCGTTACACGCACCGGCGTCTTCCGCATCGAGTATGGCTGCGAGAGCGACCGCGCCACCTACGTGTCCATGACCAACCACACGTACTTTAACCTTGCCGGTCATAACGCCGGCATGGACTGTGAGCACTTCTTTGTTGCCAACGCTGCCCACTACCTGCCCATCAACGAGCAGAACATCCCCACCGGCGAGATTGCTCCGGTCGAGGGCACGCCGTTTGACTTCCGCGAGCTGCGCCCTGTCGCTCCTGGCATGGAAGCCGATGACCCGCAGATTAAGCAGGCCCGTGGCTACGATCACTGTCTGTGCATCGATGGCTATCAGTACGGCCGTAATCTGCGCCGCGCGATGCACGTCGAGGAGATGTGGACCGGTCGTGAGCTGGACTACTACACCACCGCCCCGGGCGTGCAGCTCTACACCGGCAACTGGCTGGGCGACGAGCACGCTAAGGACGATGCTAACTATGGCTGGGGCGCCGGCTTTGCCCTCGAGGCCGAGATGTACCCCGACACGCCGCACCAGCCGTTGTTCCCGCAGGGCATTGTGGGCCCGGGTCACCCCTATAGCAATGTGATCGAATACCACTTTATGAGGCACTAAGCCCACAATGCAACATATTGCACAGCAACGCCCGCCGGCACCACTGCCGACGGGCGCTTTGCTACCTAGTCATTGGGGACGTTCTTAAATGACTAGTCGTTGGGGACAGTCTTTAACGTTTGGCAAGAAAGACTGTCCCAATCTGCCGGCACTTGGGGACGTTCCTAAAAGGCCGGCACATAAGGAACGTCCCCAAGTGCCAAGGGTGTCCCGTTTGACTAGTCATTTAAGAACGTCCCCAATGACTCGTTGGATGGGGTCGGGATTGGAGCTTGGGAGATAGCGGATTTCCAGCTCTACTCCGAGCTTTTGCAGCTCTTTGAGGGAGGCGACATCTGCGCCGTCTACGGCGACTGCGGGCGTTATGGGGTGCCTGCCCTCCCCTGCCTGCATATGGCCAATGCTGATCTTGGTGATCGGCACACCACCCTTAACCAGTGCGAGCGCATCGGCGGGTGAGGCCACCATGATCAGAATCCATTGACGCGGTGTCGCGGTGCGAATGATGTCGATGGTCCTTTGCACCGAGAAAAACCGCGTCCAAACGCCTTCCGGCGCCGCCACCCTCATGGGTGCCCATTGGCGCGAATCCGCCGCGATCTCATCGTTGACGATTAAAACAAGGTTGGAACCCACGGCTTCGTTCCACAGCGCAACGTCTTGCCCGTAAATGAAACGGTCATCGATACGCGTGAGAAGGATCTTGGGTTGAGCCATGGCTGCCCCATTCTGTTTGAGACCCATACGAGCGGGACATCACGTCTCCAATATTAGTGCATTTAAAGTGAGAAAAGCCGTCAGAGCACTTGCGCGGATGTGCGATGTCCCGTATCATAGACAGCCGTTGACGCCTCAGTTGCGCCACCACATGGCCGCCAGCGTAGCTCAGTTGGTAGAGCACCGCTCTCGTAAAGCGGGGGTCACCGGTTCGAGCCCGGTCGCTGGCTCCATTGCACAAGATAGCCGCCTTCGGGCGGCTTTTTTGTTGCCGATTTTGAGTGCGTGCGTGCCAATCCACGTATCGTAACGGCCTCAACTCCCCTACTCAACAAAAAAGCCCCGCCAACCGCAATCCCCAAGGGAACCGCGATTAACGGGGCTCAGGCGCGCTCCTCAATGGAATCACGCCAGCATACGAACAGCTCAGCCGAGCAGCGCGTTACTCCTCCCAGTAAGCATCTGCAAGCAGCTTAAAGCAGATCTTCTTGACCGGCTGCGCGCCATCGCCCGGGAACTCGAGCGTGGGCATGTGAGGCTCGCCGGCAACGAACAGCGCGAACTTGTCGTCGGCAAGATCGCCGGCAATCGAGGCGTCTGAATCGACCAGGTCGTAGTCGTCCTTCTCGTCAAACTCCTGGACCAGCGTCAGGCTGCCCGTGGCAACCTTAAAGGCCTCGCGACCCTCGACATCGATCTGCAGGTCGTGATAGCGCTGATGCGTCTCATAGTGAGCCTCGGCCTCGGGACGCGTCGTGGGAGCCATGACGTTCGCATAGACCTTGTCGCCCAGAATCGGATGGCTGCCGACCTCGAGCTGCGCCGGATCGTTCTCCTCGAGCCAGTCGATCAGCACGTCGAGGCCCTTGAGCATTCCGCGGTACTCCTCGATATCGCCCAATGCACCGTAAATCATCTAAATCCCCTCTCGGATCGTTTCTTTGGCGGCTACTCGGTAAACGCATTACCGACGCTGTTGCCGCCCACATACGTCTCGACCAGGGTAAGGTCGGGATTGAACACGACTGTGTCAGCGTCGCGCTCCGGCATAATGCTACTGCACTTATCGTCGACAGGAGCTAGCAAGCGATGCCGGGGCCGACGCCCAAGCCCTTACAGCTCGGTCACGACAACGCCGTTGTAGACCTCGTCCCAACGGTCCATGACCAGATGGCCAGTCATGGGATCCATGGCATTGAGCTTGCCGCAGGTGTTGGCGGTACGCAGCACCGTCTCGTCGTCTGCGCCAGCAGCAATGGCATGCGCGAAGCCAGCGATAGTGGAGTCACCAGAGCCCGTGGCGTTAACGGCAGGGATATCGGGCGTCTTTGCGCGGAACGCACGGCCATTGTGGAAGCCAACGGAGCCGGCAGCGCCCATGGACACGACGACCCAGGGGATATCGGAGAAGCGGGCATCAGAGGCGAGCGCGGCGCGGAGCTCGTCCACATCGTCGGTGGTAAAGCTCGTGCCCAGAAGGCCGTTGATCTCGGTCAGGTTAGGCTTGACCAGCTCGGGCTTAATTTCGGACTTAAGGGCGGCCTCGAGCGAAGCACCCGAGGTATCGAGCAGCACCTTGGCTCCGGCGTTCTCGGCAATGCCCGTGATCTTGGCATAGTAGTCTGCCTCGACACCACGGGGCAGAGAACCCGAAATGGTGACGACGTCGGCCTTGCCCGCAAGCTCAGTAAACTTGGCGGTAAAGGCATCGAGCTCCTCGGGGGCAATTGTCGGGCCACTCTCGAGCAGCTCAGTCTGGTTGCCGGCGTGGAGGATGTTGAGGCAAATGCGAGTCTCGCCCTTGATGGGCACAAAGTCGTTATTAATGCCGTTGGCATCCATGAGCTCAGCCATGTAGGCGCCCATGTGGCCACCGAGCAGACCGGTCGCCACAACGTCGTCGCCCAGCTGACCCAGCACACGGGCCACGTTGAGGCCCTTGCCGCCAGCGGTCTTTTCGGGCGTCACACGGTTAACGTCGTCGATAATGAGCTCATCGAGCTGATAGCGCGTATCGACAGACGGGTTCATCGTAACGGTGAGGATCATTTTTAGCTCCTTATCTCGCAGGCTCCTTGTGCCTCGCGATACGAGTCGACAAAACGGAATTACAGAATCTCAATCGTGAACGAGCGAACGACGGTCTCCTTGGGCTTGGCGACAAGGCAGCCGCGCTTATGCTCAAGTACGTCGTCCTCATCGGAACAGGTCGAGAGGCCACCCCAGGGTTCAACTGCCACAAAATCGCCCTCGGGCTTACTCCACACAATGAGATACGGGAAGCCCTCAAAGCTCAGGCGGACGCCCTTGTCCTCCCCCTTCTTAGAAAGCGTGACCTGGCGGCTCTCGAGCACGTCAAAGATGGTCTCCGCAAAATCGAAGAGCTCGTGCGACAGGGGCAGCGTCTTTCCCACCATGGGGTTCTTGGAGCGGTTTGCCACGTCAATCAAGCCAGTCGAAGGGACGGCAGTGCAAAGCTCAGCAGCCTCGTCCTTCTCAAAGCGCAGCTCGTAGTCCGTATAGGCCTCGCCCTCATCGAGCGGACACCTAAAGCCGGGATGACCGCCGATAAAGAACGGCATGTCCTCGGTGCCCTCGTTGGTGACCTCGTAGGAAACGCGCACGGTAGCGTCCTCGAGCGTATAGCGGGCGACAAGCTTAAACGGATACGGATAATCGCTCAGCAGCGCGGCGTTATCCTCCGAAGCCAGGCACATCGCCAGCTCGTTCTCGCTCTGGCTCAGCAGCTTCCACTCTTGCTTGCGCGCAAACCCGTGGCGGGCGAGCTTCACGTGATGCCCGGCAAACGTCATGGCATTGTTGTCGCGCAAGCCTCCGCAAATCGGGAAGCAAATCGGTGCCTGGCCGGACCACACTGCGGGATCGCCCTGCCACAAATACTCGCGACCTCCGGCCTCGATCGAGGTAAACGAACCACCAGCCGTGGACACCTTAATAGAAATCGAATCGTTGGAGAGAGCGTATTCCATTGCCCATCCTTTCGAACAACTGCTTTTGCTCGCAAGTACCTGTCTCGGCCCTGACCAAAGGACAAACCCGCACGTTCATCGATGCGTCCGGTATCCCAGCCATGTAACGGGGTACCATACAGACATTGATGCAATTACAGCTGAAAGGCCTTCTTATGCGAACCATCATCCTCTACGCCTCGCGCCATCACGGCAATACGAAAAAGCTCGTGGACGCCATCGTCGAGGCACACCCCGAGATCGATACCCTCGACGTCAAGGCGCTCGGTAAAAACGAGTACCCCGACCTGCACGAATATCATCTGATCGGTGTCGCCACGGGCATCTATTACTCCGAGATCGACAAGGACATGGCACGCGTGCTCACGAACGTGCTGCAGCCGCAGGACAAGGTGTTTGGCCTTATGACCTACGGTGGCAAAAACAAGTGGTACGGCAAGGATATCGATGGCATCTGCCGCATGAGGCAGGCCATCTTTATGGGTGTCTACGGCTGCCCCGGCTTTGATACGTGGGGACCGTTCAAGCTCGCCGGCGGTGTCCAAAAGGGACACCCGACCGCTGAGGAAATTAAGGGCGCCGTCGACTTCTTCGACAAGATCGAAGACGAGTATGGCGACATCATCGTCGAAGAGTACGCCAAGCGCGAGAAGCGCCTAGCATACGAGAAGGAGCATCCTGCAGGAGGCCTGGTGGCCGGCGTTAAGCGCACGGCAAAGAAGATCGCTAACAAGCTGTAACTCTGAAGGTGCTTTTGAGCGTTTAACCCATACGGCGGGTCCGAGCAGATTCGGGCCCGCCGTCTTTTGCTATCGTTACTCGGTAAAGGCGTTGCCGACGCTCTGGCCGCCAACATACGTCTCGACGAGGGTAAGCTCATGGTCGAACACGACAAAGTCGGCGTCGCGACCCGGCATGATGCTGCCGCACTTATCCTCGATGTGCGCGGAGCGTGCCGGCACCTCGGTTGCCATGCGAATGGCGATATCGGCGCTGGCGATGCCCCAGTCAACGATGTTCTTGACGCCCTGGGCAAGCGTGAGCACCGAGCCGGCAATGCTCTTGCCGTCGGCGAGCCAGCACAGGTTGTCCTTCATGATGACGTCCATGCCACCACTGGTGTAGCTGCCCTCGGGCATGCCGCCGCAGCCCAGGCAGTCAGTGATGAGCACCGTGTGTTGCCAGCCCTTTGCCTGCAGCAGTGCCTTGATGGCGGCAGGGTTAACGTGCTTGCCGTCACAGATGATCTCGGCGTAGGTCTCGGGCGTGGACATGGCAGCGCCCACGACACCTGGCTCACGGTGATGCAGCCCGCGCTGACCGTTATAGGTATGCGTAAAGCAGCTGGCACCGGCGTTGATGGCGGCGATGCACTCATCGTAGGTGGCGTCGGAGTGACCGATGCTGGTCACCACACCCTTGGCATTCAGAGCAGCCGCATAAGCAGCGGCACCGTCGCGCTCGGCCGCCATGGCGCTCTTAACGATGCGACCACCCGCAGCCTCCTGCCACTGATCGAAGACCTCCTCGGAGGGATCGATCAGGTAAGCGGGGTTCTGCGCGCCCACGTGCTTCATGGTAAAGAAGGGGCCCTCCAGGTAGATGCCCTGAATGCGAGCACCGCAGAAGTCGGGGCCGCGACCCTCGTCCGCCTGAGCGATGGCGGCGCAGGCGTCCTTGATCTGCTCGACACCATCGGTGAACGTCGTGGGCAGCCAGCTGGTGGTGCCGCGACGGGCGAGCTCGGTCGAGCTGATATCGATGCCCTCGGGATCGTTATCGGTAGTTGAGTGGTTGTAGAAGCCATGGATGTGAGTATCGACCATACCCGGTGCGATCCACGATCCCGTGTAGTCCTTAATCTCGCAAGAGGGCTCGTCGGCCTGCCAGGCGCCAAAGACGCCATCCTCGACCATAAGATAGCCGCCCAGTTGCGGGCCTGCCGGCAAGAAGAACTTGTCAGCCTTAATTGCGTACGTGCTCATATGCACTCCTTGCTTCTAAAGCAGTTGACTGTAGTGATGCTTATACCCAGCTCACGTAAAACAAAAAGCGCCCGCCCGCCGTTATGAGCGGACGGGCGCCCTTACAGGGGGACGCGATTAAGCGGTGAAGGGGTGAATCGTCACGCCCTTAACCACGCGGTTGACCGTGCCGGTGGGGCTCGGCGTATCGGGCGTGTTGCCCACGCGCACGGAGTTGAGCAGGCTGATAGCCTGGGCAAACATCACGAACGGCAGAGCAAGGTAGCCCTCGGGAAGTGCCTCGTAGCCCTTAAAGGTGAAGGACTCACCCTCATAGACGGTGGCACCTTCCTGCTGAACGGCGATGGTGTGCTGAGCGATCTCGTCGCCACCGATCTCGTTGAGGATGTCGATGTCGTACTGACGGGTGTAGGCGTCGTTGTTGACGAACACGAAGACGAGCGTCTTATCGTCGACGAAGGACTTAGGTCCGTGACGATAGCCCATGGAGGTGTCGTAGGAAGTAGCGACCAGACCGTGAGCGAGCTCAAGGATCTTGAGCTGGCTCTCCTGGGCAAGGCCACCGAAGGAGCCAGAACCCAAGTAGGTTACGCGGTTGAAGTCGCCAGCCAGGTAATCGGCGATCTCGGGCTCACGGGAGATGACCTCCTCGCCCATCTTGGCGATGGTCTCGACCCACTCGGCCTTCTGCTCGTCAGAGGCAGTGTCGAAAATAAGGGTGGAGAGCAGGGTCATGCAGGAATAAGAACCGGTCATGGCGAAGCCCTTGTCGTTGGCGCGCGGAATGAGCAGCGTCAGCGCGTTGGGATCATCGGCAGACTCGACGGCGAGCTTGCCCTCGGGAGCGCAGGTGATGTTGAGGAACTTGACGTTGTGGACGAGCTCCTTGGCAACGGCAACGGCGGCAAGGCTCTCGGGGCTGTTGCCAGAGCGGGCAAAGGAAACCACGAGCGTGGGATCCTCGGCGCGCAGGAAGTCGCGCGGGGCGCTCACGATGTCGGTCGTGGCGATGGGCTTAAAGTCGTAGAGATCAGTGTTGCCAGCGTGACGCAGGTACGGGGCGCAGGTATCGCCAACGTAGTCGGACGTACCGGCACCGGTGAAGACAACGGACAGACGACCCTCGCCCATAGCGCGAGCCTCGGCCAGGAAGGCCTCGATGGCCTCCTTGTTCTCGCGATAGATGTTGAGCGTATCACGCCAAAGCTCGGGCTGCTGAGCAATCTCGGCCGTGGTGATCTGGGCGCCGAGCTCGGTGAGCTCCTCGACACTCTTCTCGAACATTTCTAATACCTCTCTCTAGAAGTAATCCTCTGACGTGCAATTATACACTTCGGTTGGTTATCTGGTAGTAACCAGTTAAATGCAAAGAATCGTCATATGGAAACGATGCGAACACTAGTCGCTACGCTGGTGGTAAACCTTGTATTTAAACTGATCGGCACGAGCGACCGAGAGTGTGTACTCCACAACCTCGTTTGACTCGTTATACGTGGTCCTGACCAAATCGAGCACAGGCGAGCCCTCGACAATTCCCAAAAGGTGGGCATCGGTGGGACGGGCTATGCTCGCATAGAACTCCTCTTCGGCCACGCGTATCTTTTGCTGAAAGTCTTGCTCAATCACATCGTAAAGCGGCTTACGCTCCAGCAGCGGTCGCTTTAGGGACAGAAATTGACGAACTGGTAGATAGCTGCGTTCGACCATCATGGGCATGTTGTCGGCAGAACGAAGGCGCTTAAGCTTAAAAATGCGATCACCGATACGCAATCCCATATGCTCGGCCAGATTTTTATCGGCCTCCATCTCGCAAAACTCGAGAATCGTGGTCTCGGGGTCGCGACCCATCGCGCGCATCTGCTCGGTAAAGCTGTAGGACTGCATGAGATTGGTTGCCTTTGCCGAACGGTCGGTCACAAAGGTGCCGCGACCGTGCTGCCGAACCACCAGTCCTAAACGCTCCAGTTCCTGCAGAGCCAGGCGTACCGTAGTGCGCGAGAGACCATAGCGCTCCGAAAGTTCGCGCTCGGAAGGAATCATGTCACCGGCGCGATATTCATGGTCGATCTTTTCGGTCAGAATATCGACCAGCTGATCGTACAGCGGTTGCTTACGCGCTCCGATCGCCATCCTATCCTCCCTTTTGCTCGAATTCGGCTAACTACCTAGGGTGTTTAGCATTATCTGTCTGCCACACCCGAATCATCAAGAAAACAAAAGCCGCGCGCTCTTTCGAGCACGCGGCTTTTAACATACACATGGCTTAAGGGGTCGGGGTGTGAGCCGCGTAGGGACACACCCCTCAAGCTAGAGCCTTACCAGATGCTCGGCCAGAGACCAAGCGGGCCAGCGCCCAGGATGCCAAGGACGAAGAGCAGGAGAATGCCCTTGGTCGGGGTCCAGCTGTGCTTAGCGAACATGTAGTAAAGCAGCAGCGTAAGCATAAGCGGAACGAGCTTCGGGACGATGGTGTTGAGGGTGTCGGCAACAGAGAAGTTGACCGGATCCTCGGTGACGGTAGCGTAGGTCACGGACTCCATGCCGTTGCCCAGATCGGCGACGCCGCACTTGACCTCGTTGCCGTCGGCATCGGTGGCGGTGAGGGCGTTGCCGTCCTCATCGGTCATGGCGATGGTACCGGCCTCAGCGGTCTCGGTATCGATGCCCTCCATACCGGTGAAGTTCTCGGCCTCCTTCTCGGAGACGATCACGGTAGTAGGGGCAAGGCCACGGGTGGTGCCGTTGGGGATCTGGAGGTTGATCTGGGTGCCACCCATGGTGACGACCAGGCAACCGACGACGAAGACGCCCATGATGGAAGCGGCACGCGTGAAGGCCTGCATGTTGGCGGTCAGAGCGTCAATAGCGCTGGTGCCAAGCTTGTAGGACCAGTTCATGAGCCAGAAGCGCAGAGCGAACTGGACGGCGTTGAAGATCACCAGGAAGATGATCGGCGCAGCGGCGTTGCCGTTGATGGCCATGTTGGAGGTGATGCCGGCCGTGATAGGCACGAGCGTCAGCCAGAACAGGGCGTCACCGATACCACCGAGCGGGCCCATTGCGGCGACGCGGACGGCGCGGATCGTGGGGATGTCAACCTTGTTCTGCTCGAGCGAAAGCACGATGCCCATAACAAAGGTGACGAGGAACGGGTGGGTGTTGAAGAACTCCAGGTTATGGCTCATGGAAGCCGCGAGGTCGTTCTTGTTGGTGTGGATCTTCTCCAGACCGGGGATGATGGAGTAAAGCCAGCCAGCGGCCTGCATGCGCTCGTAGTTGAACGATGCCTGCAGGAAGCAGGAGCGCCAAGCCATCTTGTTGAGGGTCTTCTGGTCGAGCTGCGGAGCAGGAGTGAGATCCTCGTAGTGCTCCGGGATCACATACTCATTAGATGCCATCTTCGAAGTCACCTCCGTCAGAAACAGCTGCACCCTTCAGCTCGGTCTGCTGCTGGAAGTCCCAGAAAGCGATGCCGAAGCCGATGAGAGCGAGGATGAGCAGAGCAGGGGTTGCCAGCGAATCGTTGGCAACGGTGATGAGCGCGAGGCCAAAGCCCATGAGGAAGAAGCCCCACATATCGCGGTTCATCATAACCTTGAGCAGGACGGCGAAGCCGACGAAGCGCATCATGCCGCCTGCAGCGGACAGACCGGTCTGCAGCCAAGTCGGGATGGCAGAAGCGATGGTCTGACCGATGGTAGCGCCAGCGATGAAGAACAGGGTGACGACGACAGCGAAGATCAGGCCGAGCAGAGCCATGGCGAAGTAGTTCAGGCGCTCGATGCCCTTGGTGTCCGCGTTGTGAGCCATGTTATCGGCCGTGGACATAAGCGGGGACATAAGCGTGAAGACCAGGGTAACGCCAAGCTGGCCAAGCAGAGCGAACGGAATGGCAAGGCCGACTGCCGCGTTGGGCTCGAGGCCCGTGGCGATAGCGAGAATGGCTGCCATGATGCCGCCGATGACGGCGTTAGGCGGCTGAGCGCCTCCGATCGGCATGTTGCCGATCGTCATGAGCTGATAGGTACCACCCACGAGAAGACCGGTGTTGAGGTCGCCAAGGATAAGACCGATGACGGCGCCGGTGACGATGGGCTGATAGAGAGACTCGAGGAAGTCAAACTGGTCGATTGCCGCGATGAACGTAACAACGAAGACCAGAGCGATCTGGATGATCGAGTATTCCATCTTGCTCCTCCTTTCAAAATGTATGTACGCACTTTGGATATCACGTACAGAACGTCAGGGTTTCACTCCTGACAACGTGGATCACGAGGATTACGAGAAGAGCTTGCTCGTGTCCTCAACAGGCGTGCTCGGAACGCGCCTGATCTCCAACTCCACCCCCAATTCCTGCAGCTCTTTAAACGCAGCGACATCCTCGTCGTTAACTGCGACGGAGGTGGCGACTTGGCGCTTTCCTTCCGACATGTGCATGTTGCCGATGTTTACCTTCTTTATAGGCACACCGCCCTTGACGAGCGTAAGCACGTCTTCCGGTGTTTCGGCCACGATGAAGATCTTCTGGCGCGGGCTCGCCTTGCCAATGACGTCGATGGTCTTCTGCAGGGAGAAGAAACGCGTAGCGACGCCGGCGGGAGCAGCCATCTTCATGAGGTTCTGGCGCATGGTGTTGGACGCCACGTCGTCGTTGGCGACGAGGATGAGGTTGGAGCCCAGGGTGGAGTTCCACTGGGTTGCAACCTGACCATGAACCAGTCGGTTATCGATGCGGGTAAGAAGAATGTTGGGTTCTGCCATGTTGATCAGCTTCCTTTCGATATTTGCTGACGACAGTTACTTGATCTCCTGAATCGCGTAACGCGAAACATCTACGACGGCTCCGGATCGGACTTTGATCTGGACCTTCTCGCCTTCGATGCCTTTGACGGTTCCGTAGATACCGCCGGCGAAAAGAACCTCCTGACCCGGCTTGAGCTCGGTGTGCAGCTCCTTGAAGTACTTCTGCTTCTTCTTCATGTTGATTTGCGACCAGATGGTGTAAATCAAGCCCATGATGACAAGCAGGCCTAAAAGGGCGACCGAGGAGCTCAGGACGTTGGCTCCGAAATCGGCCATTAGATGCCGTCCTCGTCGCCGAAGATATCCTCTTCCTCGGAGCCGGCAACGGATGCGACCGTCTGGGCGGTGATGCCCGTCTGGCCAACGGTCACGGCCTGCTCGCCAAGCTCGGCGAGCGTGGCATTGCCGCGGAGGAACAGAAGCTCAATAACCATGGGAAGGTTGGTGCCAGTCAGAACCTCGACGTTGTCGACATCCTGGGCAATCATCATCGACTGGTTGAACGGGGTGCCGCCAAGCAGGTCGGTAAAGACAAGCACGCCATCGCACTCCTCGCGCATGGCGGTAATAGCGGCGCGGAGATCCTCACCGTAGGATGCGGCCTGGTCGCCCTCAAAAGGAACGACGGTAAAAGCAGGCTGGTCGCCGGCAACCATAGCGATAGCGCTTGCAAGGCCGGGTGCGAACTGTCCATGACCGGTAAGAATAAAGCCAACCATTCAAATTTCCCTTCCGAAGGTGTGTACAATCTGAGTCCGATGATTTTCGGAAGCCAGCGGGCGCTCGCCCTTAAAGCTTCTTAGAAAGCGTTCTTTGAAGACCAGTGGTTTCTAAACTGGTAGTAACCACGTGACGTGTTGTTGTCACTATATCACCCCAGAAGAGGTCGCTTTCGTTGATTCATACGGTAAAACGTTTTTGCACCGCTCACGGTGATAAATCGACCGTTTACCGGTCGTTAACACTTCTACCTGCGGTTTTGAAACCGTTTCGAAATGCTTTGGCAAAAATCGGATCTTTTCCTGTGTCTAAACAACGCAGGGCGGCTAAAAATAGCGTGTAGAAAAATTGCAGGTCATTGTGAAGATATGTGAATTGGTCATTTTGACTTAATACCAGTTAGAACCAGTTTTGAGATTATCGGTGAACGGTAGTTTTCGACCGTTCACCGGTTACTTGCAATCGTTTGCAGCTGTTTTCCCATATGAATTAGGGGAACCCGATGGAGCGCTTGCGCGATCACAGGAAATTTTGGCATTTGTCCTTATCCCCCACGCGCCAAACTCCGGCATCCAAAATGAGCTAATAGCTCACGCTAATCGTTTTCAATCATTACTTACTCAGTATCCGTAATTATTTATCGTTTATCGTTAATTCTGATATGATACAAGTATCATCCCAAACGCCGATTGGAGGGGTTATGGTCCATCGAAACGCATCTATATCGAATGAAACCATCAGCCGCGAACAGACGGTAGCCAAACTGAGGAAGCTCGCTCGCATCTGCAAATGGGCCACGATCTGCATTACCACCGCGCTCGCTCTGGGGCTCCTCGCAGTCATTGCGATTGACCTTCTACTCATATTGCCTGGCCTCTCCCAAGGCCCGTGTCTCCAATCCGTAGAACTTCAAGCCGGCAAGGGGCCATGCCTTGCTATCGTCGGTACCGATACGCAGGCCCCACTTATGCTCGTCGCACACGATGGTCACACTGCCATAGGGAGCCTCTTGATGACATGCCTCGCGCTTACCATCGCAATAAGCGTGCGCAGGCTTTTCTTCAACATTGAAAAGGAAGGCAGGCCCTTTGACCTTGAATGTAACCAGACACTTCGTCGAGTAGGACATTTATTCCTTATCGGCGGCGTTGCCGTGAGGCTTCTTGGTGCCGTAATCACGGGAATGATACTCTCAGGATTTGGTGGCAGCTTTACGGATGCGTTCGTCGGCCAGTTATTCGAGCCCTCCATGCTCTTTGCAGGCCTGATTATTTGCCTGATTGCCAGCATCTTCCGCTACGGGTATATCCTGCAAAAACAAGATGACGAGTTGCTCTAGGGGGAATCCATGATTATTCTGCGGCTTGACCGCATGCTCGCCGAACGCAAGATCTCATCCAAAGAGCTTGCGGAACGTGTGGGCATCTCCCAGGTCAATATGTCACGCATTAAGACGGGCAAGGTTTCTGCCATACGTTTTTCAACTCTTGACGCGATATGCCGGGCACTCGACTGCCAACCAGGTGATGTGCTGGAATATATATCCGACGATGAAGCCGATAGCCTTTTTGGACTTAAAGATGAATAGCCATAATTAAGCCGCCAATCATACCCTCAACGCAGAAAGCCCGCCAGTACGACTTCCGTGCTGGCGGGCTTTCTGCTGTCAATCGGCTAGATGCTCGATGAGCCGTGTGACTCTTTACGCAAACAGGCCGTAGATGCTGATATTGGCCTTGGCGTAGAGGCCGTTGGCGTACTCGGTCCACTTGGAGCTGGCGCTCGAAGCCTGCGAGGAATACTGCTGATAGGCGGTGTAATAGGCGGTCATGGCCTGCTTATAGGTAGCGCTATCGGCCGTAAAGGCATCGTCAGCGAAGGCCTTAGCGTAGGTGCTATCGGCGTCCTTCCAGGTGCCCTTTTCGCTATCCCACTCGTCGCCTGCAAGTTTGATGATGTAATCGGCGTAGCCCTTGCTCGCGGTCTCCTCGTTGCCGTCAGCAGGCTCGGTCGGGGCGGTCGGCATGCTTGCGGAGCTATCGCCCACCTTCTTCTTGTAGAGCTTCTGCAGCGTCGCGGACTGACGGACGATCTGCTTGGCCTGGTCCTTGGACACGCCGTACTGCGTGGCCATGGTCTTGTAGTCGGAGGTGCCGATGGAATCCTCGGCGTACTTCTTCATCTCCTTGGAAGAGACGGTGATGCCCTCGTCCTCGGCAGCATCGAGCAGAATCTTGTTGCGCACGTAGGACAGGATGACGTCGGCAGAGGGAGCGGTGTAGTTGCCATCGCCATCCTTGACGGTGTCGAGGCTGTACTGGCTCTCGATGGCCTCGCGCGCGGTGATGTCGCTCTTCTTGCCGTTGTAGCTGTAGCTTGCCACGGTCGAATCAAGCTGGTCCTCAGTGAGGGTCGCCGAGCCGACGCCCTTCCCGCCAAAGCCGCCATTGCCGATAAAGAAGCCGACCACGGCAGCGATCACGACTGCGACCACAAAGGCGGCAATCATCGTCTTCTTGTGCTTTGATGCATGGTCGTCCGCGTCGGAGTCGTCGTCCTCGTCCTGTTCCTCGGGCATGAGGTTTTCGTCGGCGGCGTCCGCGACGAT
This sequence comes from uncultured Collinsella sp., assembly GCA_902470095.1. GTDB lineage: Bacteria > Actinomycetota > Coriobacteriia > Coriobacteriales > Coriobacteriaceae > Collinsella. Next base: position 14,919 of record CABRFG010000006.1, on the reverse strand, counting down.
CTTTGCCTCCAGGCGAGCGTCCTCCTCCTCGGCCGTCGTACCGGCAGCAATGTGCTCGGCAGACGTACCGGCGACCAGATCGATCTTCTCCTCCTCATCACCGTCGGGGCCTTCGCCGCGCTCGATGATCTGGATGCCGTCGATCTCGTCCTTCTCGTCCTTCTTTTGAATCAGACCCATATCAGTTACTCCTTGTTAGGAAACATAGTCCGCAATAGAATACGCCCGACAGAGCGCCGGGCGTATTGATTCTCAGGTTATACGCAAACACTTAAGTACTATTTAGGCGTTTGCAGTCTGCATGCCTTAGGCCAGGTGCGCGATAACGGCATCGGCAAAGGCCTGCGTGCCCACAGCGCCCTCAACGGAGCCGGTCTGGGCACGACGAACGTCGCCGGTAACCTGCTCACCCTCGTCGAGCGTGGCAGAAACGGCGGCGCGAATGCGATTGGCCGCGTCGTTCTCGCCCAGGTGATCGAGCATCATGGCCGCAGAGAGGATCTCGGCCGTGGGGTTGGCGATATCCTGGCCAGCGATATCGGGCGCGGAGCCGTGCGTTGCCTCGAAGATGGCGCAGTCGGCACCGATGTTGGAGCCGGGGGCCATCCCTAAGCCGCCCACCAGGCCGGCGCACAGGTCGCTCACGATGTCGCCGTACAGGTTGGGCAGCACCAGGACATCGAAGTCGTTGGGGTTCTGGACCAGGCCCATGCAGGTGGCGTCGACAATCTTGTCGTTGAACTCGATATCGGGATAGTTGGCGGCCACCTCGCGCGCAACGCGCAGGAACAGACCGTCGGTCGCCTTCATGATGTTGGCCTTATGCACGCCCGTCACCTTTTTGCGGCCGCAGCGGCGGGCATACTCAAAGGCATACTCCACAATACGGCGGCTCTTGGCGATAGAGATCGGCTTGATTGAGATGGCGGAATCCGCAGCGAAGGTCTTCTGGCCCGAGCGCTCGACGAGCTGCGAGAGCTCCTCGACCTCGGCAGCGCCCTCATCGAACTCGATGCCGGCGTAGAGGTCCTCGGTGTTCTCGCGCACGATAACCAGGTCGACATCGCGGAAACGCGAGCCGTCGCCCGGCTGCGACAGGCAGGGGCGCACGCAGGCATACAGGTCGAAGTGTTTGCGCAGGGCCACGTTGACGCTGCGGAAACCCGTACCGACCGGCGTGGTGATGGGGCCCTTGATGGCAACCTTGGTCTCGGCGACCGCATCGAGCACGTGCTGGGGCAGTGGCGTGCCAAACTCGTCCATGACGCCGGCACCGGCCTCCTGGACGTTCCAGTTGATCTGGACACCGGTGGCCTCGACCACGCGGCGCATGGCCTGCGTAATCTCGGGACCGATACCGTCACCGGGAATCAGGACTACATCGTGCGCCATAATCTGTTACTCCTCGTCTTCGGCGTCGTCAGATTTTTTAACGCTAGCACGCTTCTTCTTTTTGGAGAGATCCAGGCCAAAACGTTTAACAAGCATTTCGCAAATCTCGCTCGAACGGGCCTTGAGATAGCTGCCCTTGCCGTTCTCGGCATCGAACTTAAGGCGCAGCGCAAGCTTCTCGGCAACCTCGGCGTCGATCTCGCCCTGGCCAAACTCGTACAGGCAACCGAGCATGTCGCGATACTCGAGGTCGCCGTGGTAGCACTGGATGGCCTCGTCCAGGATGGGCCAAGCCTCGCGCGAACGCTCGACGCTCGTGGCGCCCCACACGCACAGCAGGCGGAAGGCAGCATAGCGCAGCGTGGAGGAGATCTCGTCGAACAGTGCGGTCTCGGCACCCTCAAAGGCATCGCCCAGCTGCTCGGGGCAGGTGGTGGCGAGCGCCGTCAGGGCATCGAGGGCCTCCCAGCGGGTCTGAGCCTCGGGGCGGTCGAGCGCCTCGATCAGCGCGGGCACGCAGGGCACGACGCGCTGCGGATCGCGCTCGGCAAGCAGGTGCAGCACGCGGGCGGCAAACTGGCGGATGCGGCGCGTGGGGCAGCCGAGTTCCTTGACCAGACGGTCGACGGCGTTCTCGTTCTCCTCTGCCAGCTGAAGCTGTGCCAGCTCCTCGTCGGTGAGCTGTTCGTCTTTGTTTTCTGCCATAGTTACCTCTTCTTACTATTTCTTAGCGTGCTTGCCAGCACCCTTGCTGTCATCGGTGACCGAGATGAGCTGTCGATCGGCCGCGCCATTGCGACGCGCACGGCGGCGTTCCTCGGCGTCGCCCGCGTCGGCGGCGGCACGGTGAGCCTTGTTGACGTTAAAGACCTCGTCGTGCTTGCGCCACGGACCGACGGACTCGCCAAAGCTCATCTTAAGGCCGGCGATAAAGCCGCCGAGCCAGCCGATCGGCGCAAACTGCACCAGCGGGAACAGTGAGAACACCCAGGTCAGCAGGACGACTGCCGCCGCTCCCGCAAAGTTGGCAATCCAGTAGTCGCGCTTGGTGATGACACGCTTTTCGCACGCCCACTGGCCGCACAAAAAGCCAATGTAGATCGCAAAGAGAAAGAGCACCAGCGCAAGCACCACGAACGTCCAGCTCATGGGCGCTACTCCCCGTGATGGTGGCCGCAGCAGCACTCGTGGCCGTCATCATGGCCGTGGCCGCCGCAGTACTCGTGGCCCTCGTCGTGGTGGTGGCCACAACCGCACTCATGGTCGTCGCCGTGCTCGCCGCAACCGCAGCCGTCCTCGTGAGCGCCATGCTCCTCAGGACGATACTGCGACCAGTCCAGACCGGCGGCGATGGCGTCGGCCTCCTCCTTATAGAGGACCGTGATGGCCTGGGTGCCCAGCTTGGCACCACCGATGGCATCGAGCATGTCGTAGAGCGTAAAGGCCACGTCGGCGCCGGGCAGCGCAAGCTCGCGATCGTCGGCATAGGCGAGCGCCAAGCGCAGGTCCTTGATGAAGTGCTCGACCATAAAGCCGGGCTTGTAGTCGCCGTCGAGCGCCTTGGGAGCCAGGCTCTCCATGGCGCCGGACTTGCCGGTACCGCCCAGGATCATCTGGCGGGTCTTCTCCAGGTCAAGGCCGCTCAGCTCGGCAAATGCCATGGCGTCTGCCATGCCGACCATGCAGGCGCCCAGCGACACCTGGTTGGCGAGCTTGGCAGCCTGGCCCTTGCCGGCGCCGTCGAAGCAGCAGATGTTGGCCGCGAAGGTGGCAAGGATGTCGCGGACCGGCGCGATGTCGTTCTCGGTGGCGCCCACGATAGCCGTAAGCGTGCCGGCGATAGCACCCGACTCGCCGCCGGTGACGGGGCAGTCAAACGCCATGCGACCGGAAACCTGGGCGGCCTCGGCAATGTCGCGCGCCAGCTCGGGCGAGCTCGTGGTGAGGTCGATCAGGACCGCGCCGGGCTTAGTGCACGCGAGCAGGCCGTCGCCCGCCAGGTAGAGCTCCTCGACCTCGGAGGGATAGCCCACCATGGTAAAGACGACATCGGCGTTAGCCACGGCATCGGCCGGCGTATCGGCCCAGGCGGCACCGCGCTCGATAAGCGCGGCCGCCTTGGACTTGGTGCGGTTGTTAACCGTGACGGGATAGCCGGCATCCAGGATGTGGCCGGCGATGGGGGCACCCATGATTCCGGTGCCGATAAATGCGACAGAGAGCTTGTTTGCCATGAAACCTTTCCTTTTGGGTTGGTTGTTACCAGGTTGAATACTCGGTGCCAGCGCTTGGGCAGTGAGTTGGGGTCGATTACGGCCGCATTACTTGCCTACTGGCCGCGCACGCGACGGGCGATGCGGTCGGAAAGCGACGCCTTGTCGGCGCGGTTCTTACCCCAAAATGCGCAGGCCACCATGCCGGGGCCCACGTGCGAGCCGATGGTGGGACCCACGGAGCTGCGAATGATCGTAACGTCGGCGCAGCCCTCCTCCTTGCGGATGGCGGCTTCGAGCCAGTCGCCGTCCTTTTCGGCATCGGCCGTCATGATGGCGATGGGCATGGTGCGGTCGGGCACGTAGTTCTCGCGGAACGACTTGAGGATGGACTTGAGCGCCTTCTTGCGGCCGCGGTTGACGCCGATCAGCGACAGCGAGCCGGCAAGGTCGTAGGAGAGCTCGGGCTTGACATCGAGCTTTGCCGTGAGCTGCGCCGCCGCGGGCGGAATGCGGCCGCCGGCAGCCAGCGCGTCAAAGCTCTCGAGCGTAAAGTAGCCGTGGACGTAGGTCTTTGCCTCGTTTGCCCAATCGACCAGCTGCTTGGCGGTCAGTCCCGCCGAACGCTGGCGCACGGCCTCGAGCGCCAAGAGCGCACCGGTCGCGCAGGGCAGAGCGTTGTCGACCACGTAGAGCTCAAAGTTGGGATACTCGGCGCGCACGGCATCTGCCGCCTGGCACGCGGAGTTGTAGCTCGACGACAGCGCCGAGGTAAAGCACAGGTAGACCGTGGGCGTGCCCTCTTTGGCGCACTCGGTAAAGAACTCGATATAGCGACCGAGCGACACAGCCGAGGTGGACACGCGGGCACCGGCGCGCATGCGATCGTAGAACTCCTTAGGGCTCATGCTCGACCAGATGTCGTCCGTACGCTCCTCGCCATCGATAATGAAGGGGAAGCCCAAGATATCGACATCGAGGTTCGCGGCGACCTCGGGGCTAAAGTCGCAGCAGGTATCGACGACGATGCGGCAGCGGTCAGAATGGCCGGTAGATGCAGCCTTGTCCATCAAAGCGACTCCTTACGTAAAAAGGCGGCCACCCGCATGGGATGGCCGCCAACCGTTAACTCATGCAAGTTAACGTATTTTACTCGTCAAGTGTTTCGATGCGGGGCTTGATGATGCCATATCCACCATTCTTACGGTGATACACCACATTGATGAGGCCAGTCGTCGCGTTCTCGAACACGTAGAAGTCATGACCAAGCAGATCGGTCTGCACCAGCGCCTGCTCCTCAGTCATCGGGGTGACGTCGATAACCTTCTCGCGGACGAGCAGGTCGTCCTCTTCCTCGGGCAGCAGCAGGTCGGCCAGATCCTCAACGCGCTCGACCGGTGCGACATCCGCGGCGCTGGCACCGCCCTGGCGGTTGTCCACAACCTTGGTCTTGAACTTGCGCAGCTGGCGGGTGACCTTATCGGCGGAGAGGTCGATGGCGGCGTACATATCTGCACCGTGCTCGGCAACGCGAATCACCGAACCGCGGGCACGAACCGTAACCTCGACGATTGCCGGGTTGGGGTTCGAGGGGTTCTTCTCATAGCGAAGTACAACGTCGACCGTCATGGGCTCGATATCGAAAACCTTGAGCGCCTCGCCGATCTTCTCATCCACATGCGCACGCAGAGCATCGGTTACCGTCGTCTTGCGTCCAGAAACCTTGATATCCATACGTGGCTCCAATCTGCCTCGGGGACTTACTGTACTGGCTATGTACCCATTGCCGTGCATTTAATCACGCGGATTCCTAAAGACCCGAATAACGATTGCTTGATACCGCATACCGAAGTCTCGTACTTTTCCATGGCAAAGTGCGCTATAGGAGGGAGCCCACAGATTTGTATTTGGTCTCGAAAATTGGCTTTGACCTGCTGGTTTTATAGGGATGAAAAAGCCGGGCTCCCCTATTGGGGAAACCCGGCAGTGCGTGTTGAAACCGTGAAGAGGTGTCCTTTCCAACGTATAGGAGACACCACCCCTAGCAATAACTAGCTATTGAGTTTGTTAATGTCGTCGTCGGTGATGGCGCCTTCCTGGCTGGACGATTTGTCCTCGGAGGATGCGGTCTCATTGTTGGAATCGGAGGACTCGCTGCCGGAGGACGTGGTCTCACTGGACTCAGAGTCGCCCGGCTGCACGTTAGCGCCCGAAACCGTCTTAGTGGTGAGGTCGTAGGGCATCGTGCCATACCAGACGCAGTGGACCGCCTCGAGCGTGCCGTCGGCCGTAATACCGTCGAGGGCATCGCTCACGGCACGGCATAGTTCGTCATTGGACGAGAGGCCCGCAACACCAAGCGTCGAGGGCGCCTCGAGCGCACCGACATAGGAGACCTCGCTCATCAGGCGTGCAAGGTAGCCTCCGGCCGTGGAGTCGCAGATCACATAGTCGACCTCGCCGGACTCGAGCGCCTCAAAGCACTCGTTGATGTTGGAGTAGGTCTTTTGGTTGGCGGTGATGCTCTGCTTAGCAAGCGCCTCCTGCGAGGCCGAGGACATTTGGACACCCAGAGTAGACGCGTTAAGAGTATCGGTGGAAACGCTTAGCGACCCACCATCGCTAGTTTTACCGAACACGGAAGTAGCATCGTACAGGCAGGTGCCGAGCGAGCTAATGTCCCCGTCCGTGGAGTTAATCTCGCCGATAAAGATATCGGCCTTTTTGTCGCCGAGCACGGAACCTACCGAGGACGCATCGACAAAGGCGACCTTAAGGCCCATGCGGCTTGCGAGAGCGCGGGCGGCGTCAACCGCATACCCCGTGAGCTCGCCGTCGGCGTCCTGCATGGCCTGCGGCGCATCGGAAGTATCGAGGGCGACCGTCAGGGTTCCGGGAGTGACCAGGGCATCGTCCGACACCGCCGGCGTGACGGTCTCGTACTCGATCTGGTCGATCGTGGGAGTCGTGAACGTAGACAGCGGGTTGAACGCGCATCCGCTCAGGCCCAAAACGGCGATGACCGCTGCGGTCCCAGCACCTAACCGAGCCGCGTGCATCAAGCTGCCCCTCACCATGTCCACTACCCTGCCTTCTGTGTCGTATACGATCCGTGCGTTGCGCGGAATATCAGGTTGTTCCCACCAGCTGACCTGGTATTTGACCCCACACTTGCGCACCGGGGTGTTTGCTCGGGAGGCCGCAGCCACCTTCACGACTGGCCCGCTCGCCCGCGAGGCGGTATTGCCCCAAAGAAAGTAGAACGGACGGTGCGGCTTACATCTAGGACGCGCCATGATCGCGCCGCGCGCACGCGGTCGCTTACGTGGATCCCTTTGACCGCGTCTGTCTTGGACTAGGACGGGCATTTCGTCCGTCCGCAACCACAGCCTGGCAGGAACGTAGCGCATTATAGCTAAGTTCAAGCTAAAGTTTAAGGTTAGGGGCGTTATTCGCATCGCGAGTACAGATTTCGCAGGTCAGGACGGGCCGCACGCGCTATCTTCACTGCCACAAAACCACCCCTACCAAACGCGTGCGATAGCAAGGCCATCGACTGCCGCAGCGCCGGCGCGCTTGAGTTCCGCCGAAGCCGCTGCCATCGTCGCACCCGTGGTGATAACGTCGTCGATAAGCAGCAAGCGGCGGCCGTGCACGTCCTCAACCGTCTCATACATGCCTTGGGCACGCTCGCGGCGCTCCTCACGACCGAGTTCGCGCTGGTCGCCATGCCCGTACTTGACGAGAGCATCGAGCAGAGGAACACCCGACAGCTCGCAAAATGGGCGCGCAATAGCCTCCATATGATCAAAACCACGCCGCCGAAAAGCTGCCGCCGTCGCAGGCACAAACACCACCGCATCCGCACCGGAAAGCACACCTCCGTAGCGATCGGGAGCTACGACCTGGGCATGCAGGGCGGTGTCGTAGAGCAGCTCCGCCAGATACGGAGCCAGACGTCGCTCGCCCGCATCCTTGTACGCTTTAATAATGCGCGGCAGCGGATGCGCATAGACGGCGCACGCCAGGCAGCGGTCGAGCGCCTCCGCCATTGCCGAAGACGTGCCCTCGACCGAACACTCAGTGCACAGCAAATCCCCAAACGGGGCGCCGCATCGGGTGCAGCTATGACGTGGGTCGATGAGCGTGAGCGCGGCCAGGCAGTCTTGGCAAATAAGCGCACCGGCGCGCTCGCAGCCGGTACATCGTGTTGGCGACAATGCCTCGAGCGCCTCGTACGTCGCGTGCTCGGCAAACGGTAGCAATTCGTCCGCAAACGGTAGGGCACCGGCTCCCTGCAGACGGCTCAATATGTTCAGATGGCTCTTCAAGACACAACCCTCCCTACGTTCGGTCGCGGGGAGGGTTGTTGATTCGGCGCTATGATACCCCGATGCGCTCGGGGCAAGGCGGGCTAAATCCGCTCGCGGGCGTTATTCGCCGGCGGGCGGTTGCGGTGCGGACGAAGACGGGGTCGAGCCCTCGCCACCATCCTGGCGCGGCTTGCGGGAACGGCGACGGCGACGGCGCTTTTGACCCTGGTCGGCCGAGCCCTCGCCACCGCGGTCCTCGCGCGGCTCGCGCTCGTCGCGAGCGGCGCCACGCGAAGCCTTGGCAGCCGCTCCCCCGCCATCTCCGGGACGACGACGCGTGACCTTGACCTCGCCATCCGAGACCTGATCGGCCACGGAGGGCACTGAAGGCTTCTGCTGCGCGCCCGAGGAATGGCGACGGCGCGGACGCGGCGCGCGCTCCTCCTCGCCACGTGACTTGCCGCCCTTGTCGACAGGCGCATCGGAGGCCGAGGGACCCTTGGAAGCGGCACCAGCCTCGCGAGCAGCTGCGGCGCGGAAGGCGTCCTCGCGCTCCTCGCTCGACAGATGACGGCGGCGGCGACGTGTGGGGTTCATGCCACCGCCGCGATTCTGCTGCTGGGGCTGCTGAACCTCGCGCTCGCGAGAGGCGTTCTTGCCCGCGGCTGCAGCCTCGGTAGCATCGCCCGAGCCCGCGCGCTTGCGGCGGCGACGGCCATCGGCCGCCCCCTCGGCCTCGGGTGCCTCGGCCTTACCGCGGCCCTTTCCGCGGCCACGGCCCTCGCCCTGACCCTGACCGGCGCGAGCATCGGATTCAGCATCGCGACGACGGCGCTTGGGCATCGACGTGCCGGCCAGACGGTCGGCACTCGACAGGCCATCGCCCACATCGACGCCGTTTTCGCGATCGAGCTCCATGAGCGCCAGACGCATCTCGGGCGACTCGATGCGCTCGAGCACATCGCGTGTCACGCAGTCGGGGCGGCAATTGCAGCCCTGCTCGGCAGCCTTCTTCTTGCAGCCCTCCGAGCAAGTCATATCGGCCAGGTTGACCTTAAAGACCTTGCCGTTCTCCAGGCGCAGCACCAGCTGCTCGCGCGGCGTGTCATATTCCTGAATACGCGCCTTGCCGAGCGGCGTATCGATGAGCGTCTTCTTTTTGGGCGCTCGGCTCTTAAAGTCCTTGTAGGCCTCGAACTCGTAGCGCAGGCAGCACATCAGGCGACCGCACACGCCACTGATCTTGGACGAGTTGAGCGGCAGGTCCTGCTCTTTTGCCATGCGAATCGAGACGGGCTCAAACTGTCCGCCAAAGCGCGTGCAGCAGAGCTCCTGTCCGCACTGGGCATAGCCGCCCACCAGGCGGGTCTCGTCGCGCACGCCGATCTGGCGCATGTCGACGCGAATGTGCAGCGTCGAGGACAGATCCTTGACGAGCTGGCGAAAATCGACGCGCTCCTCGGCCGCAAAGTAGAACACGGCCTTCTCGCCGCCAAACAGGTACTCGACGCCCACCGGTTTCATCTCGAGGTCGAGCTCCTTGACCAGGCGGCGGAAGTCGACCATGGCCTCGTCGCCCTGGATGGCCAGGTCGTCCGCAAGCTGCAGGTCGATGTCGCTCGCCACGCGCAGCACGGGCTTGAGCGGCTGACCGATCTCGTCTTGCGGCACCTCAAAGGGATCGGCCGTGACCAGGCCAATCTCGGTTCCGCGCTCGGTGGAGCAAATGGCATAATCGGCCTCGAGGATATCCAGATCCTGCGGATCGAACCACAGGTCGCGCGAGGCGTAGGTAAACTTAACGGGTACGACTAACGGCATTTCAGTGCCTTCCTGATATCGAACAGCATGACCTCGATGGCCAGCTGGGGAGTAACGTTTCTGGCGATGTTGCGCTCGGCGGTTGCGACCGCCTCGAGCGCCCGCGTGGCACCCGCAACATTCGTCGCGGCGGCAAGCCGCCCGATCGTGTCGCGCACGTCCTCGTTCACAACGTCTGCCGCCTCGTCCTGAAGCGTCAGCAGCACGTCGCGCATGAGCGTCCGCGCGCTCGCCAGCGCTTCCATAATACCCGAACGCTCGCGCGCGTTGAGTTCGCGCTTGTTGCGGTCCTCAAGCTGCTTCAATGCTCCACGCGACAGGTAGTCGGCGTTTTGCTCGAGCACCTTTTCCTGCGTGGACTTGACCTCGGCGAGCGGCGCCTTAACGGCGACGATGAGTGACTTGGCACGGCTGAGCACGTCGGCCTCGTCGGCGGCGATGAGCGAATCGATGGCGCGAACCATCTGACGGCGGGCGTCCTGGCGCTCGGCGCTCTTGAGGAACTCGATGCCACGCGTGGGGCTTCCCGCCACGGCGACGGCCATGCGGCAACGCGCGGGGTCCTGACCGGTGGCGCGGCTCACGGCCTGCGCGGCGACGGCGGGCGATACCAGCCGAAACGGCACGCACTGGCAGCGGCTCACGATGGTGGGCAACATCACGTCTGCCGAGGTGCCCAACAAGATAAACATAACGCCCTCGGGCGGCTCCTCGAGTGTCTTGAGCAGCGCGTTGGCGGTGTTGGCGCGCAGCTGCTCGGCACGGTCGATGATGTAGACCTTGGCCTTGGCGCGGATGGGTGCCAGCGGCACGTCGTCGAGCAGCTCGCGGGTCTGGGCAATGAGGTAGCCCGTGGCGCTCTCGGGCGTGTAATAGTGCACGTCGGGGTGCGTATGGCGAGCAACGCGCACACAACTGTCGCATGAGCCGCAGCCATCCTGCTCGCACAGGAAGGCTTGGGCGAGCGCCCACGCGGCGTCGAGCTTGCCCGCGCCGGGCGCGCCCAAAAACAGGTAGGCGTGCGATGCGCGACCGCTGGCGACGGCATTGGTCAAAAAGTCGCGCACGCGCTCTTGGGTGTCGAGCTTGGCCAGCAGACTTGCCTGAGCGGGGGCCATGCTACTCGGCCTCCTGGGCAAGCGCAGCGGTGACGGCGTCCTGGGAAATGTCGAGGCCGTAGGCGCGAACCCGCTCGACCGTCTGCGCGAAGACTTCCTCGATGGACGCGGTCGCGTCGATGAGCTTTACGCGGTTTGGTTCCTCGGCGGCAATGGCGCAAAATCCCTGGTAGACGCGCTCTTGGAAGGCCATGCCCTTAGCCTCCATGCGATCTGCCGCACCACGGGCTGCCATGCGCAGCGCCGCCTGCTCGGGCGTGATGTGGTAGACGAGTGTGAGCGCCGGGTGCGTACCCGCGACGGCCAGGTTGTTGGCATCGCGCACCATCTGACGATCGAGGCCGTCGGCAAACGCCTGATAGCAGGTCGTGGAATCGTAGAAGCGGTCGCACAGGACCACCTTGCCGGCCGCGAGGGCGGGCGCGATAACCTCATGCACTAGCTGGGCACGGGCGGCCTCATACAGCAGCAGCTCGCAAGTGTCGCCCATCGCCGTATTGGCGGGGTCGAGCAGCAGAGCACGGATCTTTTCGCTGATGGCGGTACCGCCCGGCTCGCGCAGGCTCACAACCTGGTAGCCAGCGAGCTCGAGCGCACGGGCAAGCAGGCGCGCCTGCGTAGATTTACCGGCGCCATCGACACCCTCGAGCGTAATGAAGCTATGTTGAGCGGGCACAAAAGCCATGGGCGCAGCCCCTTCCTACAAGGCGCGTAAATGCAGATATATCAACCAAGCCATGATACCCCAGTGCTCGGTGCGTCCCCAATGGCTAAAGGTGCCTTTCCAAAGTTGCGGTGAAATAGGGACTGTTTGGCGGTTTCAGAGCTTCAATCAGTCCCTATTTCACCGCAACTTATGATGGGGAATTTTGGACGCTGGGTATAATCGTCGTATTGCATTGAAATGTGGCGAAAGGAGTGGCAATGTCTCGGTATTGCGCCTCGTGCGGCAAGCTTCTTGCAGATAATGCCAAGTTCTGCACCTCGTGCGGTGCACCCGTTGAGCAAACAGCCGCGAGCGATAGCCAGCCCGCTTTCGAGCAGACCGGTTCCCTCGATACGCCGCAAGCCAAGGCGGACGACCCCCTCGCCTATCGCCCCGACCCCGCCGCAGGCCCCGCGGCCGTCGAGACCACGCAGCGCATACCCGTCGCGAGCGGCTCGTCCCAACAGGAGCCGGCTCCCGCATACGCGCCCGCTTCGCCACAGACCCCCGCCCCCAAAAAGAGCGGCACCGGGCCGCTTATCGCCGTTATCGTTATGCTGGTGGCAATCATCATCGCCCTGGTCGTTTTCTTTGTGATCAAGCCTTTCGACAACGCCGCCACGCAGACGACTACCGAGGTAGCTAAGCTGCACCATGACGTCGACGACGATGACCTAAAGCCTCTCGGCGATCCCAACAGCCTGTACGACGATGATGACGATGACGACGAGGATGGCGGCGAAGCAACGCTCTCCGAGCAGAACCTCTACCGTCGTCTGAGCGAATACTACGACTTGCTCGAAGACCTCGACAACTACGTCCGTGGCTGCGCGCAGAACTTCAACGGCAGCTATCTGGAAGAGGATCGAACCACCCGTCAAAATCTCGCCGACGTCGCCGAGCGCACGGAGGACACCATCGAGCAGTATTACGACATCGTCGAGGACCTGGACGTCCCGACGAGCTCTAAGAACTACAGCTCCTGGAAGGACATCATCGCCCTGTACGATGACCTGGATCACCGCATTGACGCAATCTGTGATGCCTGGGAGATCAGCCTGAAATACACCAAGCCTGCGGATCACAAGAATGAGATCGTGGCGCCGCTGTCGCGCGACAACGTGGCGGGCACCAATGACAATAAGTACCGCCTAGACTTTGAGGAGCGCTACCCCGGCGCCAAACCCGTCGAAGTGAACTAGCGCTTTGTCGTTCCCGAGCCGGCAGTTAGGGACGTTCCTAAACTGCCGGCAGAAAAGGAACGTCCCTAACTGCCGGATAAAAAACGAGCGAGGATTTTGAGGTCCTCGCTCGTTTTTGTTTTAGGTGATGCTTCGACCGTGCGGCTACTTGTCGGCAGCGGTCTTTTTGGTAGTCGACTTCTTGGCCGTCGTCTTTTTGGCGGTCGTCTTCTTGGCAGCAGTCTTCTTTGCCGCCGTCGTCTTCTTGGCCGTGCTCGCCTTAGTCGTGGTCTTGCGGCCGCGGGCGGGCTTCTTCTCCTTGGTCGGGCAGTCCATGTTCACGCAGATGCGCCACGGACCGCGCGCCGTGTTGACCACCACGATGGGGGCGCCGCACTCGGGGCATGTCTCACCCGTCGCCTCGAGCTTACCGCGCGCCGGCAGAGGATAGCTCACGCCGCAGTCATCGTAGTTGGTGCAGCGGATAAAGCGCTTGCCGCTCTTCTCACTCTTGTGCGCGATCAGGTCGCCATGGCGTCCGGCCTCGGCGCACACCTTGCACTCGCCCACCTTAAGGTCAGGCTCGTAGTTGGTGGGGCACGTGGGGTTCACGCAAATCTCGAAGGCCTTCTGGCGGAACGGCTGGCACTTAATGCGCGGCGCGCCGCACTCGGGGCACACGGCTGCCTCGCCCTCGAGCGGGCTTACCTTGACGCCGCTCGGCACCGGATAGGTCACATCGCAGTCGGGCCAGCCCATACAGCCAATGAAGCTGCCACGGGTCTTGGCGCTCGTCTTCATAACCAGGTCCTTGCCGCACTTGGGGCAAGCGCCCACGCGCGCATCGGCCGTGACGGCGTCGCTGATGGCGTCGCCCAACTCCTGCGTGTGCTTGAGCAGCTCATCGAGCACACCAGCCAGCAGCGCGCGCGAGTGCGTCACTACATGCTCTTCGGTATCCTCGCCGCGCTCCACACGGGTCATGTCGCCATCGAGCTCGCTGGTCATATCGGGGCTCGTGATGCGCGGGGCAAACTGCGTCAGTGCATCGATGATGGCGATGCCCAGCTGACTCGGCTCCACGGGATCGTTTTTGAGGTAGCGCACGGCGTACAGGCGCTCAATGATGCTCGCGCGCGTGGACTTGGTGCCCAGGCCGCGCTTTTCCATCTCCTGCACGAGCTTGCCCTGGCTGTAGCGCGCGGGCGGCTCGGTCTGCTTGGCCTCGAGTTTAATGTCGAACACGTCGACCGTATCGCCCTGCTCCAGCGGCGGCATCTGCTCGTCGCGCTTGAGTCCGTACGGGTACGCCTCGCGGAAACCCGGGGTCACGAGCACATCGCCCGAAGCCACGAACGGCTCACCGTTCACGTCGAGCTCGAGCTTAGTGTTTTCGATGGTCGCGGGACCCATAAGCGTCGCTAGGAAGCGGCGGGCGATGAGGTCGTAGAGCTTGCGCTGGCCGCCGTCGAGCGTGGACGGATCGCCCTCGCCCGTGGGATAGATAGGCGGGTGGTCGGTGGTCTCGACCTTGCCGCGCGTGGGCTTCATGGGACCGGCGAGCACCTTTTTGCACACGGGCGCCAGCGCCGGGTTGATCTTTGCCAGGTCGCTCACCACAGCGCCCAGATCGAGCGTCGCAGGGTACACGGTATTGTCGACACGCGGGTAGCTGATGAGACCGGCCATGTAGAGTGACTCGGCGATGCGCATCGTACGCGCAGGCGAGATGCCCTCGGCCGCGGCGGCAGCCTGCAGCGAGGTCGTCGCAAACGGCGTGGGCGGCTGCTGCTTACGCGAGCGCTTGGTCACCGCGGCAACGGTCGCCGTCGTAGCGCCGTCAACGTGACCGTACGCCGTCTCGGCAGCATCTTTGTCGGTAAAACGCGCCGTTTTGTGCGCGATCTTAAAGCGGTCGTCCTCGGCGGCGCCCTGCGCGGCGCCCATGCCGCGAATCTGCCAATAGTCCTCGGGCACAAACGCCATGCGCTCGCGCTCGCGCTCGACCACCAGGGCGAGCGTCGGCGTCTGCACGCGGCCGGCAGAGCGCACGTTGCCAAAGCCGCCGAACTTGGCGAGCGTCAGGTAACGCGTGAGCACCGCGCCCCAAATGAGGTCGATGTGCTGACGGCTCTCGCCGGCGTCGGCCAAGTTCTGGTCGAGCGAGACGAGATT
>CABRFG010000005.1 GCA_902470095.1 uncultured Collinsella sp. | reverse complement strand
GCACCGAGCCGCCATCGAACTGAGAAGGGGGAGGCCTCGCGGCCTCCCCCTTTTTTGCGTTTACGGGGCGTAAATGACTCAATTACACCAGACGATCTTATCGTTTTTGGTATTGAGCCTTTATTTAAAGAAGATAAATCGAATAACAAGGGCAACTGCTATGGCCACAATGATCAAAAACAGGATTGTCAGTCGATGCTGCTTGCGTCGTTTACTTGACGAAACGAAGATTGATTTTCCCTGTTTTGGCGTTTCGAGATAGCGAGCCGAATTCGTCAAGGTTTGCTTTGGTCGAGGACCTCTTTGTTGATGAGTGGCGGATGCTTTCATCGGCTCATCACTAGCTGCGCTGTTTTTAGATAATGGTGCGTCTTTCAGATATACGGGGTCTCCCGAGGCGACGCCCATATGTTTACGTCCCGTTTGGGCATCCTCGAGCGTTTGATATCGATTTCTCGTCACATACTCGGGCTCCGGATCATTAATGGGCTCTTGCGAGATGTGGGGGCGATGGAACCGTGGCGGCTGCGTGGAAGTATCTTCCCCCTGCGTCGGCATAAACATATTGTTCTGGTTTTGGTCGTCCATGATGCCCTTTAGCTCGTTACCAACAACGTGTACGCGCTCATTGTAAGCCCCTTGCTATTTGTAGCTGCGAACATACTTGCGAACATACTTGTTATTTAAGTTCTGGTTCAAAGAACCTTAACCTTACTAAAACCTGAGTCATACACGCTTAGATATGCTTATAGTACTGGACTCAAAAAACTTTATAGTCGATGTATATATGAGCACTGGGTGGGCATATATAAGAGCGTCAAAAGAAGTCCCAGTCACCTAGAAGATGACTCGGCAGTCCTATAAAGGAGTGGTAAACATGGCAAGCATGGTTCCTTATCGTTCGGTTTTTGGCGTTCGTCCCTCTGCAAGCTCGCTGTTCGATCTGTTTGATGATATGAGCGACCTAGCGAACAACTCGATTGCCTCTAAGGCGTTCCCCGTTGACGTTGAAGATAAGGGCGATGGCTATGAGGTCAAGGCTTATCTGACCGGCGTCGCCAAGGACGATATCGATGTCGAGCTTAATGAGGGCCGTCTGTCCATTAGCGTGAATGTCGAGGAAGACGAGGAGAATGAGGGCAAGAACTTCCTGCAGAAGGAGTTCAGCTCGTACAGCGCGACCCGTGGCGTGTATCTTAAGGACGCTTCGAGCGAGGGCCTCTCGGCTAAGTACGCTGACGGCATCCTGACCGTTACGGTTCCCAAGATCGTCGAGAAGAAGAACGTTACGAAGATCTCTATCGACTAACTTCGTTGATGTTCTGCGCTATTAAAAGACAGCAAAAGGGGCTGGGAAGCGATTCTCGGCCCCTTTTGCTGTCTAGCCCAGTTATTGAATGGTTGCTGGCCGATGCTGGCTTGCGGGGCGTATCGAGAGTTTTCGCGATCCTTGGAGAAGGGTGGCGGAGCTGCCGACCTCGTCATCCAGGGTTGCTGCTAGAGCTTTGGCATAGCTTTTGACGGTAAGGCTCGGACGATTGTTATCTTGACTGATATGCATGGCAATGAGCTGTTCGGTGCGCTCGGTAACAAGTTCGCGCGCGGCTTCGGCGGCTTGGCCATTGGAGAGGTGTCCCCTTGCAGACAGGATGCGTTCCTGAAGAAAGCGGGGATATTCTCCCTCGCGCAGCATGGTCACATCGTGGTTACTTTCGAGTGCGAGGACTCGACAATCTTTGAGGGTGTTCATGGCTTGGCTCGATAGCTCTCCGGTGTCGGTGGCAAAGCCGATGGAATCATCGAGGGTGTCGAATCGATAGCCGACTGGATTGATGACATCGTGTGACGTTGAGTAGGTTTGCACGTGGATGCCGGCAATGGATAGGGTGTCACCGGGATCGAATTCCTCGACAGGCAGATGCGAAAGATTTTCTTTGCTCGAAAGAGTGCCCCTGCTGGCAAAGAGGGGGCCGTGCCAGTGCTTGCACCAGACATCGAGGCCCTTGATGTGATCGCTATGCTCATGAGTAATGAGAAGAGCCGAGACGTTGTCTGTCGAGAGCCCCAGTTCTGCCATGCGCTTTAATGTCTCGCGGCGAGACAGTCCGTCATCGACCATAATGAGCCCTTGCGGGCCCTCGATGAGTGCGCAGTTGCCTTTAGAGCCACTGCCGAGGATATGAAGGTGCAGGCGAGACATAAGATTCCAAAGGATACAATGGGTGCGGACGAATAGAGGAGGAAGCAAATGCCAACGGTATCTCAGCATTATGGACACCATGCTGCATCGTGGGCTGATGATAAAGCCTTGGCAACGCGGCAGACGGCTGCCCCCGTGGTGCTCATGGTATCAGGTGGTGCGGACTCGACGGCTTTGCTCCTTATGGCGTGCACATCAAAGTTGGATATTCTGGATGGGCGTGGTGTGGCCCCCATCGCGCGCGAGCGACTGCACGTGCTGCATGTGAACCATCATCTGCGCGGCAAGGCGTCCGATGGCGACGAGGCCTTTGTGCGTGAGCTCTGCGCGAAATATGGTTTACCACTGTGCGTGGAGCACGCTTATTTTGATGGGGAGTCGGGCAATATTGAGGCCGCGGCCCGCGAGGTGCGCTATGCGGCGGCGCGGAGGTATGTTCGCGAGCTCTGCGCCCAGACAGGGGCACCGCGAACGGCGGCTCGTATCTGCACCGCGCACACGTCTTCGGATCGCGCGGAAACGTTTTTGATGAACGCGATTAAGGGTTCGGGGCCCGCTGGCCTATCGAGCATTCCTCGCCGGAGGAATATCGTGGTACGTCCCTTGCTCGACCTAACTCATGGCGAGCTCGTGGGCTATCTACAGGTACATGGTCAGCCGTGGCGTGAAGACGAGAGCAATGAGGATATCTCGTATCTGCGAAACTACGTGCGCCATCGAGTAATGCCAGTGGTGGCGCAGCGCAACGCGAGCGTCTGCAAGACGATTGGCGCCGCCTGCGAGATCTTAGGCGATGAGGACGCGTTTTTGTCTCAGCTTTCGGCACAGGCGTTCCGAAGCTGTTTGCGCAAAGAGGCGGCGGGCGCGCTGGTGCTCGATGCCAGACGCCTTGCTGCGGCCGAGGTGGTAATCGCGCGGCGTATCGTGAGGCTGGCGATCAAACGTATCGATCCGGATGCTCGTCCGGAGATGCGGCATGTGGAGCGAGTTCTTTCCTGCGTTGCCGAGGGCGCCGGCTCGGTCACGCTTCCGGCGGGGATTGACGCACGCGTAGAGTTTGGCATGCTGGCGTTTAAGGCGCCGGCGGCTCGTGAGGGCCTGGTCGCGGACTGGGTTACCGTGCCTGGTCGTTTGCCGTTGGGCGGGGGACGCATGCTGGTTGCAGAGCCGATGGCCGTTGAGCCGGGATGCGATATCGTGCGCCGCGCCCGTGAGCTTGCGGCTGCCGGGGAAGTGACAGCTTTGGTAGACGCGGCTGCCCTGGGTTTTGCCGACAGCGATAGTGAGCGGATTCTGGCGGGCTCACGTGGCGAGATCCCTGCCGAGGCGCGATCGGCGCGCCTGTGGGTGGACGGTCCCGCACCGGGAGACGTGATGTGCCCGTTAGGGATGAGTGGCCGAAGCAAGAAAGTATCCGATTTGCTAGGTGAGGCCCGCATTCCCGTTTCCGAGCGCTCAGGTGTGCCCATGGTAAGGACGGCGCCGGGGGGTGCCGTGGTGTGGGTCGCCGGAGTTCGCGCGGACGAGCGCTTTAAGTGCACGGCGGCGACGCGTGTGGCTTATCTGCTTCGCGTGGTTGATGCGGATTAGCCCCTCGCACCAGCTGTTCTGTGCGGCGTTGACGGTATTCCCGCGCTGATGGTGCGCGGGCTGGAAAATATACCCCGTGCGCTGCTAGAATGTGTAGTTCGCGTCCATACGGCGGTGTGTGGGCGATTAAGCACAAGAAAGGGTTGTCATGGCTTCTCAACATCCGGATATCGAGAAGGTTCTGTTTACGCAGGAGGATATCGACGGTATCGTTTCTCGCCTGGGCGAGGAGATTACGCGCGACTACGCTGGTAAGGATCTGGTGCTGATCGCGGTTCTGCGCGGCGCTGTTGTCTTTATGGGCGATCTGATGCGCAAGATCGAGCTGCCGACCAACATCGATTTCATGGCTGTTTCGAGCTACGGCGACGGTGTGAAGTCTTCGGGCATCGTGCGTATCATTAAGGACCTGGATATCGACATCCGTGGTCGCGACGTGCTGATCGTCGAGGACATTCTGGACTCGGGCCTGACCCTCAAGTACCTGATGAAGAACCTCGAGAGCCGCAAGCCCGCCTCGCTGGAGGTCGCTGCCTTCCTGTGGAAGGACGTTGAGGACCGTACCTCGGCCATCACGCCCAAGTATGTTGGAACCCATTGCCCCGATGCCTTTGTGGTGGGCTACGGCCTCGATTATGCCGAGCGCTATCGCAACCTTCCGTATCTGGGCATTTTGAAACCGGAGGTTTATTCGTAAGATGCCCGACGACCGTAACGACAACAATTCCCAGACTCCCCGGGACCCAAAGATTCCGGGGATGCCCGGAGGCAAGAAGCCCACGCGTACGGGCTGGCTGTATTTTCTTTTGGCTTGCGCGCTTCTGGGCTATGCCTTCTTTAATATGGGCTCCGGTTTTGCCAACTCCAGCAATACCGTTAAGCTCGCGACGAGCGAGATGGTCAGCGCCATCAAGCAAGATCGTGTCGAAGATTTGACCTATACGGTTCAAGACGGAAGCGTGGCGGGTCATTACTGGAAGACGAAAAAGGACAAGGGCGATACGAGCGAGCTCAAGAGCTTCTCCTCGACCTATGTCGGCTCCGATTCGCTTGCCGAGCTCATGGCGGAGCACCCCGACACCAAGTATATCGTCAACACCAACGACCCCGATTTTTGGGGCGACTTGGCGATGAGTGTGCTTCCGACGATTGCCCTGATCGCCATCATGTTCTATTTTATGCGCCAGATGATGGGCGCCAATAATAGGAACATGCAGTTTGGCAAGACTAATGCCAAGACCAACGAGGCCACGCGCCCCAAGGTCAAGTTTGAGGACGTTGCCGGCGTGGACGAGGCCGTCGAGGAGCTCGAGGAGATTCGCGACTTCCTGAGCGATCCAGACCGCTATCGCAAGCTGGGCGCCAAGATTCCGTGCGGCGTTTTGCTGGTTGGCCCTCCGGGTACCGGTAAGACGCTGTTGGCCAAGGCCGTTGCCGGCGAGGCGGGCGTGCCGTTCTTTAGCATCTCGGGCTCTGACTTTGTCGAGATGTTCGTGGGCGTCGGCGCCAGCCGCGTGCGCGACCTCTTTAAGGAGGCCAAGTCTCAGGCTCCGTCGATTATCTTTATTGACGAGATCGATGCCGTGGGACGTCAGCGCGGAGCCGGTCTGGGCGGCGGCCACGACGAGCGCGAGCAGACGCTCAACCAGCTGCTGGTCGAGATGGACGGTTTTGAAGAAAGCGAGTCGGTCATCCTGATCGCCGCAACCAACCGCCCCGATATTCTGGATCCGGCATTGCTGCGCCCCGGTCGTTTTGACCGCCAGGTCACGGTCGACCGTCCGGACGTAAAGGGCCGCGAGCAGATCTTGCGCGTGCATGCCGAGAATAAGCCGATGGACGAGGACGTTAAGTTTGAGAAACTCGCCCAGATGACCGTTGGCTTTACCGGTGCCGATCTGGCAAACCTGCTCAACGAGTCTGCGCTGCTGGCCGCTCGCCGTCATCGTTCTGTCATCTCGATGGACGAGGTCGAGGAGTCGATGGAGCGCGTGATTGCCGGACCGCAACGCAAGGGTCGTGTGATGACCGAAGCCGAGCGCACCACGATTGCCTACCATGAGAGCGGCCATGCCCTGGTGGGTCACATCTTGGAGCACTCCGATCCGGTCCACAAGATTTCGATTGTCAGCCGCGGTCAGGCTCTGGGCTACACGCTGCAGCTTCCGCAGGAGGATCACTTCCTCAAGACTAAGAACGAGATGCTTGACGAGCTTGCCGTGTTCTTGGGTGGCCGCGTTGCCGAGGAGCTCATGTGTGACGACATCACGTCGGGCGCGAGCAACGACCTGGAGCGTGCGACCAAGATGGCGCGCGAGATGGTTACGCGTCTGGGCATGAGCGAGGAGCTGGGCACGCAAGTGTTTGGCGAGGCGCAGCATCAGGTGTTCCTTGGTCGCGATTACGCCGATCACCAGGATTACTCCGAGGAGACGGCGCGCCGCATCGATATCGAGGTTCAGCGTATCATGCGCGAGGCACATCGCCGTGCGGTCGAGATTCTGGATGCCCGTCGCGATCAGCTCGATCTGATGGCGAAGGTGCTGCTTGAGCGCGAGACCGTCGAGGGCGACGCCGTGAACGCCCTGCTCGACAACGAGTGGGATGCCTACCTTGAGCGCGAGGGCGATATCCTGGCGGCCAAGGAGGAGCGCAATGCCAAGGCGGCCGGCATGCCGACCAAGAAACGCGCGCCTCGCATGAGCGAGGAAGAGCTGGCGGCTGATGCCGCGGCATTTGCGCAGGCGGCCATGCAGGAGGATGCCGAAGCCGCATCCGATGATGCCGGCGATGACTGTGCCGTCAATGCCGGTGCCGACACCGACGACGACAAATAGCCCTTGTAACAAAAGCCTCCGCGGGGAAACCTGCGGAGGCTTTTTCTATTGAGCGATATGGAGGCTGCCCGGCGCTTACTGGTGAAGCCGATAAATTTTGGGCCACATTGCTGCGGCACTTTGCTCGGCTAAAGCGTACAATAGCGCCTATGCGAAAGGGGAACAGATGATCAACGAAACTATGTATGCTCGTGGTGCGGAAAGCTCCATCATCCGCGAGATCTTTAGCTATGGTCTTGAGCGCAAGGCGCAGATCGGTGCGGAGAACGTATTCGATTTTTCGTTGGGCAACCCGAGTGTTCCGGCGCCCGCTGCCGTGGCGGAGTCCATTAAGAAGGCCTTAGAGCTGCCGAGTGACCAGCTGCACGGCTACACCCCCGCACCGGGCCTGCCGCAATGTCGAGCAGCCGTCGCCGAATCGCTCAACCGCCGCTTTGGCACGAGCTATGAGGGCAAGGACGTCTTTATGACGGTTGGCGCCGCGGCATCGCTCACCTGCACGCTCAACGCCGTTACGAACCCGGGCGACGAGGTTATTGTTATCACCCCGTACTTTCCGGAGTATCGCGTGTGGATTGAGAAGGCCGGCTGCACGTGTGTTGAGGCATTCGCCGATGAAGACACGTTCCAGCTGAGCGTGGACAACGTGCTCAAGGCAATCAGCGATAAGACGGCGGCTGTCATTATCGATTCGCCGAATAACCCCACGGGTGCCGTGTACACGCGCGACACGCTGACGCGACTGGCCAATGTTCTGCGCGAAGCCAACGCCAAACGCGACCCCGAGAATCCGATTATGCTCATCTCGGATGAGCCGTACCGCGAGATCGTGTACGGCGCCGAGGTGCCTTGGGTGCCCTCGATCTACGAGAACACCGTGGTGTGCTACTCGTATTCTAAGTCGCTATCGCTGCCTGGTGAGCGCGTGGGTTGGATCTTGGTCCCCAATGCCAGTCCGCAGGCTGCTCGCCTTATGCCGGCCGTTGCCGGTGCCGCCCGCACGCTGGGCTTCGTGTGCGCACCGGCCCTCTTCCAGCGTGTGATCATCGACTGCATTGATGAGCCGAGCGATGTTGCGGCCTATGCGCGCAACCGCACCGCGCTTACCGACGCACTGACGGAGTACGGCTACACCTATGTTGAGCCGGATGGTGCTTTTTACCTATGGGTGAAAGCGCTGGAGCCCGATGCGAACGCCTTCTGCGAGCGCGCGAAGAAGTACGAACTGCTCGCAGTACCCTCGGACAGCTTTGGCATGCCGGGCTGGTTCCGTCTGGGCTATTGCGTGAGTTACGAAACGATCATCAATTCGCTACCCGCTTGGAAACAGTTGGCGGACGAGTATCGTTAAAAGTAGAGCGCTCTGCCTGCAATGTTTTACGTGAAACGGGGTTTGGTGTTAAGCCGGACCCCGTTGTCATGGACGTTGTGTCTTTGGGATGGAGTGGTTTTACGACCATCGAAGGCTATGCGTACAATGAATATAAGCGACGGCCGTGCCAGATAAGGAGACCCGATGCCCTACCTGCTTTCTTGTGACATTCATACCCATACGATGTTCTCTGCGCATGCATATTCGACCATTGAGGAGAATGTGTACTGGGCGGCAGAGCGTGGCCTGCAGGTGCTCGGATCCGCCGACCATCTGAGCTCTATGGTTACGGCTTGCCCCAATGACCTGCGCAGTTACCAGTTCTTTATCAACCAGGATATCTGGCCGCGCATATGGAGCGGCGTGCTGGTGCTGCGTGGTGCCGAGGCCGATATCGTTTCGCTGGACGGAAGCCTGTTTGGCGAGGACACTCCTGTCACGCTCGATATCGCCGGCGATTCGTACAGTCACCAGCATTCGCTGTTCGATTTGGTGACGCGTAATTTGGATTATTTGGTTGCGAGCGTGCATAATCCGCAGATTGCTGAGGGCGCGACGATGGCCCAGACGACCGAGATGTATATCAACGCCCTGGAGCACCCCAAGGTGTTCATGCTAGGTCACACGGGGCGCTCGGGCGTGCCGTTCGATATCGACGAGGTGCTGTTGGCGGCTAAGGCCAAGCACAAGATCATTGAGATCAACAACCATAGTCTTGAGCATGGCACGGATGCCGAGCATTGGAACGTGTGTCGCAAGATTGCCGAGCGTTGCGCCGAGCTGGGCGTGGGGATTGGCGTCTCGACCGATGCGCATATTGGTATGGCGATTGGCAAACTCGACCAGGCGCGCAAGATGCTCGACGAGATTCACTTCCCGCTGGACCTGATCGTGACGCGCGACCGCGAGACACTGCTGCGCGAGATGGCGGCAGCCGGCGTGTGCGATTTGCGCAAGGGGATGTAGCGGAATTTATAAACCAAGCGAAGGGGGCGGCCCAGACGGGTCGCCCCCTTTTTTGTGCCGGTGGATTAGCGGAGCTCGAGGACCGCTACGGTTTCGGTGTGGTCGGTATGGGGGAACATGTCGACGGGCGTGATCTTGAGCAGGCGATAGCCTCCGTCGAGGAGCTGGTGCAGGTCGCGCTCTTGGGTCACGGGGTTGCAGCTGATATAGGTGATGCGGCGCGGCTTAAGTGCGCAGGCGGCTTCGAGGAACTCGGGGGTGGAGCCGGCGCGCGGCGGATCGATGGAAAGGACATCGACCCGCTCGTTGTTGTCGGCGGCATCTAGGATGTAATCGGTGGCATCGTCGGCCATAAACCAGGCGCTGCGGGTAAGACCGTTGAGCTCGGCATTGCGGCGCGCGTCGGCAATGCCCGCCGGGTTGCGCTCCACGCCGAGCAGCATGATGCCGACGCCCTTGCTCTGGGCATCTTTAGCTGCGCAAAGACCGATGGTGCCGCTGCCGCAGTAAGCATCCGTGAGCACATCGCCCTGGCGCAGATCCATACCATCGATAGCGAGCTGGTAGAGCAGCTCGGTCTGTTGCGGGTTGGTCTGGTAGAACGCGGTGGGGGAGATATCGAACTCGCAGCCGAGCAGTTGGTCGCGCATGCTCTCGGCGCCATATACAATGCGGGTTTCCTCGCCGAGGATGGCGTTGCCGGTGCGTCCGTTGATGTTTTGGGCGACGGTGACGATATGCGGATCGAGTGCGGCGACGGCATCAAAGAATTCCTGTGCATGCGGCAGGTCGCGCTGGGCGGTCACGAGGGTGACCATAATCTGGTCGGTGCGCCAGCCGCAGCGAACGACGGCATAGCGAAGCAAACCCAGGTGCTTGTCCTCGTTAAAGGCGGGAATGTGCAGGCGCTCAGCTTCGCGTGCGATGCCGTTAAGAATCTGACGAGCGCCCGGTGCCTCGACAGGGCATTCGGGAACAGCAACGATTCTGTGCGTGCCGCGCTCAAAAAAGCCGCAGCGGACAGCACCCTCCTTACCGGGAGCAAAGGGAGTGGCGGCCTTATGACGAAAGCCACGCGGCGCAGGATATTTACCCGGGTCGCCAAGGGTGACGCCCACACCGCGAATAGGATCGACAGCAATGCCCTCACGCTCACAAAGCGAAGCAAAAAGCTCCTCCATAGCAGCCTGCTTGGCGGCGA
This sequence comes from uncultured Collinsella sp., assembly GCA_902470095.1. GTDB lineage: Bacteria > Actinomycetota > Coriobacteriia > Coriobacteriales > Coriobacteriaceae > Collinsella. The sequence goes on along the minus strand of CABRFG010000005.1, from coordinate 32,315 downwards.
GCTGCTTCTTATAAGGACGATTGAGCGCTGTACACCCACCGCAAGCTTTCATGATGGAACAAGGAGACTTGGGGTCCACAGCCTTACGCGCAGACGAAGCCGGATCTTTATGCGAGCGCTTGGAACGAGTCTGAGGCGCTTTATCCCCGCCTCGACGAGAGTCAGAACGCTTGGTCTTAGCTCTGCTCTTGGTCGGTTTGCTTTTTGCAGCTTTAGAAGACTTGGATTTCGTAGAAGATTTCTCCTCCTTCGACCCCTCAGCCGCCTCGATCAAAGCACGACGAGCCTTACGCTCCGCACGAGATTCTGCCATGAATTAACCCCACTAATTAATAAATTGAAAGCTGCAAGCATTGTACCGTGCCAAGCTAGCGGACGATATGCAAGCGTCCATTTCCTGTCAGTGATAAGCCAACGACGTTTGCCCGCCGGGGGCCGGGGCAGGGGTTAAGTTTGTCGCGAGTTCCGCACGAACAGGAGAGCACTTAATGTGCTCTCCGTCGTGAGCAGGACTGTAGAGCAGCAAACTTAACCCCTGCCCCGGCACCCGGCGGGCAATCCCTCCCTTGTACTCCATCTCACTAAAGTGTATGATTCTGAACATTACATGACTCACTTTACCTAACTAAAGTGCCACCAAGGGGGAATACCATGAATACCGATATGTCTCGTCGTCAATTTGTTGGTCTAGCCGGCTCGCTCGCCACGGTGCTTGGCCTTGGTCTTGTCGGTTGCGGCGGTGGTGCCGGCAAGGGTTCCGCTGCCGGTTCTGCTGCAGCCAAGGACGTGAAGGGCGCTGCGGAGTCCAAGAAGCTCGTGGTGGGCTTTGATAAGTCCTATCCTCCGTACGGCTTTGTGGGCGACGATGGCGAGTACACCGGCTTTGATCTCGATCTGGCCAGGGCTGTTGCCGATAAGCGGGGCTGGGAGGTCAAATACGAGGCCATCGACTGGGATGCCAAGGATACGCTGCTCAATTCGGGCGCCATCAACTGCATCTGGAACGGCTTTACCATGGAGGGCCGCGAGGACGACTACACGTTCTCCGAGCCGTACATGCTCAACGAGCAGGTGCTGGTGGTCAAGAAGGACGCGGGCATCAAGAGCTGGGACGGTCTTGCCGGCAAGACCGTGATTACTCAGACTGATTCCGCTGCGCAGGATGTGCTCGAGGGTGACCAGAAGGATCTGGCGGCGACGTTTGCCACGCTCGATACCATCGGCGAGTACAACACGGCCTTTATGCAGCTCGAGAGCGGCGCGGTCGATGCCGTGGCGTGCGATCTTTCGATTGCCCAGTATCAGCTTGCCGCCAAGCCCGATGCTTATACGCAGCTTGATGAGCCGCTGTCCAGCGAGCACTACGCCGTCGGCTTTAAGAAGGGCGACACCAAGTCCGCCGATGCCGTGACCGAGTCGCTCAAGGCGCTCTACGAGGACGGCACGGTCAAGGACCTGTGCGACAAGTACGCGAGCTACGGCCTGTCCTTCGACAACTGGGTTCTCAAATAGCCACAGCACCCAACCTTGCGGCTCCAACCCTCCTCGCGTACCAAAGTACGCTTCGTCGGGCTTGTCGCTCGCAATCTTGGGCACTGTGCCTATTTGAGAATAAGATCAGCCGTTCTGTTGTTGCGAAGGAGAAGGTAGGTTGTCTATTCAGGTCATGATGCAGATGCTTGGCCAGGGATTCTTGGTCAGTTTGCAGCTGTTTGTACTGACGCTGCTCGGGTCGATTCCGCTGGGAATTCCCGTGGCGTTTATGCGCATGAGCAAAATCGCGCCGCTCCGCTGGATTGCGCGCATCTATATCTCGGTTATGCGCGGCACGCCGCTCATGCTGCAGATGTTTGCCATCTACTTTGCCCCGTACTACGTGTTCGGCATTTCGCTCACGCCCGATTCCAAGTGGACGGCGTGCGTCGTAGCGTTCATCATCAACTACGCCGGTTACTTTGCCGAGATCTATCGCTCGGGCTTGCAGTCCATTCCGCGCGGTCAATACGAGGCTGCCGAGGTGCTGGGCTATTCGCGCGTGCAGACGTTTCTGTATATCGTGATGCCGCAGGTCGCCAAGCGTATTCTGCCGGCGATGGGCAACGAGATTATCACGCTGGTCAAGGACACGTCGCTGGCGTTTGCCATTGGCGTGGGTGAGATGTTCTCGACGGCCAAGGCGCTGGTCGCCTCGCAGGTGAGCATGGTGCCGTTTGCGATCGCGGCGCTGATTTACTGGGTCTTTAACTTTGTGGTCGAGATGCTGCTGGGCGCCGCCGAAAAGAAGCTGGACTATTATCATGACTAACTCAGTGATGAAAATCGAAAACGCACGTAAGGCGTTTGGCGGCAATGAGGTGCTCAAGGATATCTCGCTTGAGGTTAAGCGCGGCGAGGTCGTGGCGATTATCGGACCTTCGGGTGGCGGCAAGTCCACGCTGTTGCGGTGCGCCACGCTGCTCGAGACACTCGACGGAGGCTCGCTCTCGTTTGGTGACCTTGCCGTTGCGACGGATGCGGGTTCGGGTGCGGTCTATGCGAAGGGCGATGTGCCCAAGCAGGCGCGCTCGCGATTCGGTCTGGTGTTCCAAAATTACAACCTGTTCCCGCACTATACCGTGATGAAAAACATCATCGACGCGCCGATCCGCGTGCTCAAGCGCCCGCGCGAGCAGGCGGAAGCTCGTGCGCATGAATTGATTGCTCAGATGGGGCTTGTGGGCAACGAGAACAAGGTTCCGTGTGAGCTTTCGGGCGGTCAACAGCAGCGCGTGAGTATTGCCCGCGCCCTGGCGCTCGATCCGGAAATCTTATTCTTTGACGAGCCGACCTCGGCGCTCGACCCCGAGCTGACGGCCGAGGTGCTGCGTGTCATTAAAGACCTTGCCGCGCAGAATATGACGATGGTGATCGTGACCCACGCGATGCAGTTTGCGCGCGATGTTGCCGATCGCGTGGTCTTTATGGACGGAGGCCGCATTGTCGAGGAGGGTCCGGCCGAGCAGGTTATCGATCACCCGCGAGAGCAACGTACCCGTGAGTTCTTGAGCCGTATCGAGGGGTAGGCTCAAGCATTTACTCAACTATTAATTGAGGCGAAGCCGCCGCAGGTCTTACGGTCTGTGGCGGCTTTTTGTTTGCATCGACGGGGTTCAATAATCGCCTCACAAGCTTGTCTCTTCCTCTCGCCGCCTGTATTCATACGTGCGCCGAAAGGTATGCATGGACAGCCGCCCGTGAGGGTAGGGTGGTGGCATAGGACATTTGGAGGGTGAGTCGGCTCGGCTGCCGACCATGCTGCTCCCGGGATGGCACCGACCGCGAACTCTCCCCGTTGGCGTCGCGCATTGCGCGCGGCCCTGCAAGGAGGTCATCATGGGTGCTCCCAAGACCGGTAACGTAAGGAACGTGGTGCTCGTAGGCCAAGGCGGGGTGGGCAAGACTTCACTCGCCGAGGCCATGCTCCACCTTTCTGGCAAGACCGCCCGCCTGGGCGGCCACGACGGCACCAAGCCCACGCTCGACTATGACCCCGAAGAGGTCAAGCGTGCATTTTCCATCTCGACGACCATTGCACCGATCGACTGGAAGGGCGCGCGCATCAATGTGCTCGATGCCCCGTGCTACCCCGATTTTATCGGCGACGCCTTTGCTGCGATGAGCGTCTGCGAGACGGCTCTGTTTGTGGTCGATGCCGAGGCCGGCCCACAGCCTACGACGGTTAAGCTCTGGTATGCCGCCGAGGACCTGCGCCTGGCGCGTGCGGTGTTCGTAAACCGCCTGTCGCGCTCCGAGGCCAGCTTTGCGACCACGATGGACCTGCTGCAGGAGCGCTTTGGCACGCGCCTGGGCGCCGTGACCCTTCCCTGGGGCGAGGGCGAGGACTTTGACGGCATCATCGACCTGGTGCGCATGAAGGCGCGCCATTGCAACGGCACCGAAGCCGTTGAGTCGGAGATTCCCGAGGAGTATCGTGCCCAGGCCGAGGAAGCCCATGACCATCTGTGCGAGTTGGTGGCCGAGGCCGACGATGAGCTGATGATGAAGTACCTGGAAGGTGAGGAGACGCTGACGCAGGAGGAGCTTGAGGGCCTGCTGTCGAAGGCGATCGCCGAGCGCATCTTTGTGCCGGTCTTTGCGGGCGATTGCATTAAGGAGCAGGGCGTCAACTCGCTGATGGACGACATCGCCACATACTTCCCGGCGCCGACCGACTACGGCGAGATGCCGCTTATCGACGGCGATTCGCTCAAGATTTCAAGCGACGATGATCGTCCGGTGGCGTTTGTGTTTAAGACCCTGGCCGATCCGCAGCAGGGTCGCATCAGCTTTATTAAGGTGCTGACGGGTACGCTTGAGCCGGGCCTTGAGCTGGTCAACGCGCGCACGCGCAAGGGCGACCGTCTGGCTCACCTGTATGTGATGTGCGGCCGCGACATGACCGAGGTCGGTCACGCCTATGCCGGCGACATTATCGTGGCACCCAAGCTGGCGGCCGAGACGGGCGATACGCTCTCGATTACCGGCAAGGTCGAGGCTGCGGCGTTTAAGTTCCCCAACTCGCAGTACCGCATTGCCATCGAGGCCGAGAATCGCGGGGACGAAGAGAAGCTCTACACGTTTATCGAGAAGGCCTGCAAGGCCGATCCGACCATGAGCATCGATCGTGACGAGGAGACCGGCCAGACCATTATCTCCGCCGTGGGTGAGGCGCAGGTTTCGGTGCTGCTCAACCGTTTGGAGGACCGTACCAAGGTCGTGGCCAAGAGCGTGCCGATCCGCATTCCGTATCGCGAGACCATCCGCCGCACGGCGAGCGCCCAGGGTCGCCACAAGAAGCAGACCGGTGGCGCCGGTCAGTACGGCGACTGCTGGCTGCGCGTGGAGCCGCTTATTGGGCCCGACGGCACGAGCGACGGCTACGAGTTTGTGGATGAGGTCGTGGGCGGCCGCATTCCGCGCTCGCTGATCCCCGCCGTGGACAAGGGCGTCCAGGAGACCATGAAGGACGGTATTATTGCCGGCTACCCGCTTACGGGCATTCGCGTGGCTGTGTACGACGGTTCGTATCACAGCGTCGACTCCAACGAGATGGCGTTTCGCGCGGCGGCTCGCATCGGCCTGCGCAAGGCATGCGCCGATGCCGATCCGGTGGTGCTGGAGCCCATCGAGGAAATCACGGTGACTATCCCCGAGAGCTACGCCGGCGCCGTGATGGGCGACATCTCGGCATCGCGCGGTCGCGTGACGGGCATGGAGACCGATGAGCGCGGCGACACCGTGGTCATCGCCCAGGCACCTCTCGCCGAGCTGACGGATTACTCGACGCGCCTGCGCTCTATCACGCGCGGCACGGGCGACTTTACCATGAAGCCTGCTGGCTACGAGCAGGTTCCCTATGACGTTCAGGCCAAGCTGGTCGAGCGCTATGAGGAGGGTCGCGCCAAGTAGCGTGTGGCGTTGCCTGCAATGTGGACGCTGACGAAAAGGCCGCCCTGGGTAATCCAGGGCGGCCTTTTTTGATCCCATGGGGACGGAGGAAAACGAATCATTTTTGGGTTACGGGCGGTGCGGTCGGCACTAGTCTCCGGATGCCTGGTTGCGGCCGGTGGCGTAGTCGATCTGCACGTGCGGCTGCAGGTTGTAGCAGTACACGTGGAAGCAGAGGGTCTTGCCGTGGTCCTCGACCGATTGCGCCTCAAGGCGCACGCCGCGGCAGACAAGTTCCTCTTCGTTATACATGGGTGTGACGCGATAGAGCACGTGGTTGCCCGTCTCGCGGATGTAGCCGAGAATCTGCTCCTCAAACGGCAGCATGCCTGTCTCGTTGAGATAACGCGTGCCGGTGAGGAGATTCTTGCGGTTGGCGTTTTCGCCGCAGAGCGACCAGGCGATGAGATGGCAGCGGTTGTAGAGGCTCTGGCCCGGAATAAAGTCGTAGCGCTGCTGGCGCCATCCAGCGGGATGGATACGCGAGATATCGCCGCGCTCGCCTTGACCGAGTGATTCGGGGCCCACGCAGGCGAGCGCTTTGCGGGTGCGGCCCAGGCTGTCAAGCTTGGAGAACTTCTTAAAGCAACCCTCTTCGGTGGCGCGATCGTATTCATCGAGCGTGAATGACGGCGTGCCGAGCGGGTGCGTGCTGTCAGTGCGCAGGGCAACGTAGGGGTTGCCGGCGTAGTCGGGAATGCTGCTGAGATATACGCCCCGGGCGCGGTCGAGATCGGGGTTTTCGACCTCGTCGATGGGGGTGGCGGCGCCGTCTGTGGAAGTGTCGTCACCGGTGTCGGTTGCGGCGGATTCAGAGCCATCGCCAGAGTCTTGGCTATTTTGAGAGTCCGAGGAGCTCGCTGATCCCGATTCGAGTCGGGCAACCAGGTCTGCCTCGTCGTCGGTACGGCTGGGACTCTCGTTTTGTTTTTCGGCCAGAGCCGCCGCCTGCTCATCGCATTGCGGCGACAACAGCTTGGGTGCTCCGTCGAGCGACCCCGTGAACAGCGCAAACCCCAGCACCACGGCGGTGCCGATGGAAAGTACTTGCTTGTAGGCGGACTTGCGCGACATTGAGGCTCCCTGATGGACGGTTGGGAGTCTACCAGTCTAGCAAGAGCCGCCGAGGGTCGTTCTATCGAACAAATACTTAAGATTTGGGATAGACGCCGCTGGTTCATTTGCCTCATATGGAGCTGTGGCGGTTGTTGATGTGGGGCTCGGCGTTTCCCCAGATAAAACCTACCAAAATAAACCTGTCCCTTATTGGCAGGTTAATCGTGAGTTATTTCACCGCAGCTTAAGGTACGGTTGGGATGTGCGCACTTTAAAGAGAGGAGCCCATGATTAGAGAGGTCGCGCTCGTCTCTCTAAATGTCTCTCTAAAGAGAAAGCCAGTTAAAGAGATAGCATTAGGCAATCTAGCAGTGAATTCGATACATCTTTCTAAATTTCTCTCTAAAATAAGGTGCTTATCTCTCTAAAGTTAGGGAGATATACTATACTTTAGAGAGATAAATCTATCGTTTTAGAGAGACGGAATGCCAATGCTGCTGGATGAACCTCTTGGCCTTATCGTTGAGCGCCTTCGCAGGCGGGGGACTGATGACGCATCGGTAGAAGTTAAAGCCTGCGCGAATAAATTGAGCGCAGATGTATGGGAGACAGTGAGCGCTTTTGCGAACACTGCGGGTGGGCTCATTATTTTGGGCCTAAACGAAGCCGAAGGATTTGTTCCTTCGGCTAACTTTGCTATCGATAGGGTGCGCGATCAGTTTGTTTCGGGTATCGGAGACGGAGGCTCAGCAGCAGTGGTGGCCCATGCGCCGCGGTACGAGCTTGATCGAGGCGAGGTCGACGGGCTCCAGGTGCTTCTGGTGCGTATCTTTGAACTTGAGCTTAAAGCGAAGCCTTGCTATATCGGCGCGCGCGGCGTACAGAACGGTAGCTACAAGCGCGTGGATGATAAAGATATCAAGATGTCACCCGCTGAGCTATATGAGCTGCAGAGTGCGTTGCTTCCGAGCGATGCAGACGGCACGGTGGTTTCGGAGGCAACGGTCGAGGATTTGGATCCAGATGTCGTGCGGTCTATTATCGCAAATCGCCGGCTGCAGACCCCCCGCGTTTTGCGCGGGGCCGATACGCTGGAAAAGCAGCTGGTCAGACTCAATATCACTACAAAGGATGGTGCGGTGAAGCTCGCAGGGCTTCTGTCGGCGGGAATTTACCCCCAGCAGTTCTATCCCAAACTCATGATCGATGTCGCTGTCCATTCCGATGTGGAAAAATCTGCACCCGGGCAACCCCGGTTTATTGACCGCCAGTTGTGCGATGGCCCGATTCCGGCTTGCATCGAAGATGCCCTTGCCGCGATTGGACGGAACTTGCGCAAAGCGGCGATAGTGCAAGGTGCTGGCAGAAGGGAGGATTGGGAAGTTCCCCAGGAGGTTTTGCGCGAGGCCTTGGCAAATGCCTGCATCCATCGAGAATATTCGCCCATGTTTGTGGGGCAGGCCGTGAGTGTCGATATCTATCCAGACAGAATAGAGATCAAAAACCCCGGTGGGCTTTGGGGCGGAAAGACGGTGGACAATCTTGCAGACGGGGAATCGCGCTGCCGAAACCCAAAGCTCATGAGCCTAATGGGGGCGACGCCGTTAGAGCATGCCGAGGGGGCCGTTGCAGAAAGCCAGGGATCTGGTATCCCGGCTATGATTCGCGAGATGGAGTCTCGTTCGCTTGGAAGGCCGAAATTTATCGTTAAGGCCGATTCGTTTACGGTGCTGCTTTCCCGGCACGGGGCGGAGCTTGCTGAAAACCGCACGTGGATTCAGAGCCATGTGGGCACCGAGCTGACGGATCGCGAGGAAACATTGCTCATGTTTATGCGGGAGCATGGGTGCGTATGCGATGTTCAAAAAATACGAGAGGCCCTGAAGTGGGATTCGGATGACATTCGCCTGATCTGCGGGGATCTTGTCGATAAACATGTCCTGTCAAAATGTGGCAAAGACACGTTTGAGATTATCGATATGAGCAGAGAATCGTCAGCTTCGACAGCGGATAGGATCCTGGAGGCTCTCAGCGCCGAAGTGGATATGACGGCGCGAGAAATAGCGGTTGCATCGGGGGTCAAAATTTCGTCCGTCCGCTACCATCTGCCAAAAATGGCGGATAAAGGACTCATCGAAGTAATGGGTTCGTCGACGAGCCGCAACCGCCGCTATCGGAAGAAGTAGATGCAGCCGAATTGCCCCTCTACCGTCTCTCGAAGTTTGATGGGTGCTAGAGGGGCGACTGCCTCGCGATATTTTCCCAAGATAAAACCTGCCAAAACAAACCTGTCCCTTTTTGGCAGGTTACTGATTCATGTTGCCGTGGATGTAGGGGGTGACCTCGGGGAAGATATGGCCGCAGCCCAGCTCGCGCAGCGCGGACTCGATAACGGCGGGCAGCGGGGTTTTGCCCTCGGCATCGACGGCGTTGCCACCGAGGGCAGCGATCTTGGCGACATCTGCGGGTGCGGCCTCGATATGCATGCAGCCGCAGATCAAACGCGCGCGTACCTGTGCCAGATCAAGATCGTGCAGGTAATCCTCGCAGGCGCGGATTAAATCGACTTTATCGCGCGTAAGCTCCTCGCCCGTGGGGACGCGGGTGGCAAGACATGCTCCCGCCGGTAGGTTCCAAACGGGATAGCCCCATGCGCGCAGCAGCTCGCGCTCTTCGTCCTTGGTAAAGCCGACCTCCATAAGGGGTGAGCGTACGCCGAGCTCTTCTGCCGCACGCATGCCGGGGCGGTAGTCACCGCGATCGCTTGCATTGCTGCCATCGATGACGGTGGGAAAGCCGAGCGACTTGGCGTGGTTGACGATGGCGGTAAAGCCGGCGTGCTTGCAGTGGTAGCAGCGATTGGCATCGTTGCAGGCTACTTGGGGGAGCTGCAGCTGATCGACCGAAAGATTGAGCACGGGGAGCTTAAAATGCGGTCCCTCATTGGTTTGCCCGTCAACGGATCGCTCAAACGAGATCTGTTCGGGCGTGCCGATGAGCGGCGTGGTGAGGTGAACGAGAAGCGTGCTGGCAGGCATGATGCGGGCGCAGACCGCGGCCAAAAAGCTGCTGTCGACGCCACCGGAAAAGCCGATGGCGACGCGTCCGTATGCCAAAAGCAACTGCTCGAGCGTCGTGAGTTTGTCCTGAAGCTCCTCTGCAGGTGCGGTAGTGTCTGAAAGCATGAAACGATCCTTACCATTGAGTACTCGGTCGAAAACTATAATCCTACCGAGCTGCCTGTCATAAGACTTCCGCTTATGTAACGAAAGTGCAATATGCTATATACGTTATATACAAGTTTGTAAAGTGCGGTAGAGTGGCAGTAATGCAATCCGGTGAGGGGATCGATATGATCAAGGCTGTTATTTTTGACATGGACGGAACGCTGGTCGATACCGAGCGTTTGGGCATCAAGGCATGGAAGGCGGGCGCTGCCGAGCTGGGGGTCGCGATTGATGAAGCGCTGATCCATCAGTTTATCGGTCGCACGCTGCCCGATGTCATGGACATCCTTGATAAGCATTACGGCAGCCACGAAACCACCGAGGCGATCTATGTCCGCCACAAGGAGATTCGCGACGAGATGGTCAAGACCGAACTGGAGCTTAAGGCCGGCGCTGCCGAGTGCATAGACGAGCTGCTGGCTGCGGGCTATCACGTGGGTCTAGCGACGTCGTCGCGCCTCGCTACGGCCGAGCGCAACCTTAAGATGGTCGGTCTTTTTGACAAGTTTGAGACGGTGACCTGCGGCGAGGACGTCGTGCGCGGCAAGCCCGACCCCGAGATGTATCTGCTCGCCTGCGAGCGCGCGGGCTTTGCTCCCGAGGAATGTGCCGTGGTCGAGGATTCGCGCAACGGCTGCGTCTCGGGTATCACGGCCGGCTGCCACGTCTTTGCCGTCCCCGATATCGTGCCGCTGCCGCAGGACGTGGTGGATGGCTGCGAGGCCGTGCTCGACACATTGTTCGATCTGACGGCGGCGGTCAAGGCCGTGCGCTAGACAATTGCGGAGTTGAAACGAGCAATCGGCTGACCTTGCGCTTAAGCAAAAGAGGTCCGGCAATGGTCGGGCCTCTTTTGCTTAAGCGGCGTTTTGGCATACTGACCGACGTGCTATAGATACGCGCCGAGGTTGATGGCGGTGGCTTCGGCTTGGCTGCTCGCCTGGGTACTGGCGCGCTCCAAGAGGAACGGCCGCACGAGTTCCTGACGGTTGATGTCCTCGGCGGCTGTGACCTCGGTGACGGTGCGTGCGGCGGAGCCGATACGGACGCGTTTGGTTTTTGCCGGCGCCTTGTTCTCGATTTGCTCCATGAGCAGCTGGACACCCTTGCGGCCAATCTCGTAGCCCGGGGGTGCTACGGTGGTGAGCGGTACCGCGCCGCTCCATGCAAGCGGGTTGCCGTCGCAGCCGGCCACGCGGACCTGCTCGGGGACGGGGATGCCTTTGTCGGTCAACGCCGAGATAACGCCCGAGGCCAATACATCGGTAAGGCCGATGACAAAATCGGGGCGCTCGTCGGAAGAGCGATCGGCAATCTGAGCGCCGATGCTGTAACCGTCGGCAGCGGTATTCCATTCGCCGGCGTCGATGACTTCGATCTTGATATCGGGATGCAGGGCGAGGGCCTTGTGAATGCCAAGTACGCGCAGGGTGAGCTGCATAAATGCCGCTCTGCCCACAACGGTGATATGGCGCGCGCCGCGGGCGATGGCGAGCTCGGCGATAATGCGCCCCTGCGCCTCGTTGTCGGCGGCCACATAGTAACCGGGTTCGAAGCAGTGGATGTCCAGATGGACGATCGGCACGGGCATCTTGGTCATTGCGGGATGCCAATCGGGGGACGCCATGGGCTGAACCATGACGCCGGACATCTGCGTGCCCATAAAATAGCGCAGGTAATGGTCCTCGAGGATGTCGTCGTTATCGGCGTTGGCGATGAGCAGGTCGTAACCGTGCTTGCGGGCCTCGTTGTGGGCGCCGCTGGCGATTTGGAGCGAAAAGCCGTGATCGAGACGGGGGAGCACCAGACCAAAGGACTTGGTGGCGCCGCCCGCGAGCTGACGAGCGCTTTGGTTGGGCAGGTAACCCAGGCGATTGATGGTCTCATTGATGAGCTTGAGGGTCTCGGGGCGCAGCTTTTCGGGATGGTTGAGCGCGTTGGAAACCGTGCCTAGCGAGACCTCTGCCTCGCGCGCGACGTCGCTGATTTTTACCTTTGCCATAGTGGCCCCTTTGATGCGTTTCAAGTACGAGTCAGATTGTAGCATCGCCTGTTCCCAGGGTGTCAAAACCTACCAATTAGGGGCAGGTTTATTTTGGCAGGTTTTATCTGGGCAAACACCGGAGTCCAGACCACACAAAGGTGCCTGTCCTCCTTTGTGGTGGTTTTGGCGCGGCTGGGCTGCGCGTTAAACGGTGGAGTGTCTACAATGGAAGCCGCTTTGAACGTAGATTGAAAGGCTTTGGTATGACTCGCGCTGTTTCTCGTCGTGATTTCCTGGGTTTGATCGCCGGTGCTGCAATGGTTGCGGCGAGCGGTTGCGCTGGCAGTGGCGCTGACAAGGGCTCTGCCGCTGGTTCTGCTGCGGTTGCGGGCGACGATATCAAGGGCGCCAAGCTCACCTTTGTGGGCGACGATGCCTTTGCGCCCTATCGCTATCTGGAGACGCAGTCGGACGGCAAACAGAAGGTTGTCGGCCTGGACATCGCTATCGCTGACGAGATGGCCTCGCGCTTGGGCTTTTCTTACGACTTTGAGCCGCAGGACTTTGCCGCCACGCTTGCATCGGTGCAGAGCGATGACAAGGCCTTTACCATGGCGATGAGCTCCAACGAAGAGCGCGAGCAGACCTATGACTTCACGCGCGGCTACTATCAGCCGCTTGTGGGCGTTCTCACGCTCGGCGGCGATCCCGTCAAGCGCGTTGAGGACCTCGTCGGCAAGTCTATCGCCTGCACCACCGGTACCGTGCAGAACAAGTTCATCGCCAAGGTCATGCCCGATGCTGATATTCACACGTACGACGGTGGCGACCAGTGCCTGCAAGAGGTGCTCGCCGGGCGCATCGACGCCTATCTGTGCGACGGCGCCGAGGGCCAGTCCATGCGCGATGCGAATGAGGGTCTGGTGCTGGGCCTGCTCGATCGCTCCGAGACGAGCGACCACGTGGGCGTGTACCGCCTGATGGCCAAGAAGGGTGCCGGATTTGTCGCGGCGCTTGACGAGTGCATCGGCGAGATGCTCGAGGACGGCACCATCGATGACTGCATCAAGCAGTATGTGGGCGCCGACTTCATGTGGAACGGCGACTATTCCGCTTCCGGTACGTCGACGGTTGCCGGAAAATAGCGAGCCGGTGAGGCGCGCGCCAAGGGCATGTTGATGAAGTTTGAACTGCTAGAACCATATATACCGATGTTTATGAGCGGCCTGATCGTGACCTGTCAGGTGACGGCCGCCGCGCTGGCCATAGCACTCGTCCTGGGCTTTCTCATTGCCGTGCTCAAGGTTTTGCCCTGTCGCCCATTGCGTGCGGTGCTCAACTTCTACACCTCTATCTTTCGCGGCGTGCCGCTCATCGTGTTGCTTTTTTTGGCGTACTTTGCGACGCCGCAGCTCACGGGCTTCAAAATTTCGATGTTTGCCGCCGGTGCCATTACGCTGGGGCTCAACGGCTCAGCGACGGTGTCCGAGACGGTGCGCGGTGGTATCGAGGGCGTTGACCGGGGGCAGTACGATGCCGCTCGGGCCATCGGGCTTCGCTATGTTCCCATGATGCGCAAGATCATCGTTCCGCAGGCGATGCGCTCGATTGCCCCTGCTCTGGTCAACGAAGTGATCACGGTCCTCAAGAGCTCCTCGCTGGTGGCAACCATCGGCCTGATGGATATGATGCGCGCCGCCCAGAGCGTGCAGGCGCTCACCTATCGAGCCTTTGAACCGTTTTTAGTGGTGGCCGTGGTCTACTACGTCATTGTCATGGCGCTCACGGCCCTGGGCAATCGGCTCGAAGGCCGCCTGCGCCTCTAGGGGTGCGCAAACCGCCACAAAGGTCCCCTTCGTGGTGGTAGGGTGTGTGCATCGAGTGGTATCCAGTTTAAGATACCACTTCTGGTATATCAGCTTGCGTTTGTGTGAGTACAATACTCGGACGTTATACGTCTCAGCGCCCGTCGTGCGTGGGCGTTTTGCAGTCACGCGAGCGAAGGGATTTATCCTATGTGCGGAATTGTCGGCTACACCGGCTCTGATATTGCAAAGAACATTCTGGTCACGGGCCTTAAGCGTATGGAATATCGCGGTTATGACTCCTCGGGCGTCGCGCTCGAGGTGGGCGAGGGCGCCGCGGCTCACCTCGACGTCATCCGCCGCGTGGGTAAGGTTGCGGGCCTGGAGAGCGAGCTTTCCAATATCGACAGCGACGCTACCTGCGGTATCGGCCATACCCGCTGGGCCACTCACGGCAAGCCCTCCGTTGTCAACGCCCATCCCCACACCAGCTGCGATGGTCGCATCGCCATCGTCCACAACGGCATCATCGAGAACTTCGCCGAGCTGCGCGAAGAGCTGGAGGGCCGCGGCCATCACTTTAAGAGCGAGACCGATACCGAAGTTTTCGCGCACTTGATCGAAGAGGCCTATGCCGAGACGCGCGACCTGATGGCTTCCGTGCGCGAGGCCTGCACCCACGTGGTGGGCGCCTATGGCCTGGCCGCCGTGTGCGCCGACGAACCTGGCGTGATCGCCGTTGCCCGCAAGGACTCCCCGATTGTGGTCGGCGTGGGCGAGACCGGCTCCTACGTTGCCTCCGATGTGATCGCGCTTATCGATGCCACCCGCGATGTCGTGGTGCTCGAAGATGGTCAGTTTGCCAAGCTCACGCCCGCAGGCGTCGAGTATACCGACGAGGCCGGCAATGTGATTGAGCCCAAGATCACCCATATCGACTGGGACCTGGATATGGCCGAAAAGGGCGGTTATCCCGACTTTATGCTCAAGGAGATTCACGAGCAGCCGCGCGTGGTGCGCGACACGCTGGTGGGCCGCATGACCCCTGCCGGTGAGCTCGATATCGACGAGCTGGGCCTTTCGCTCGAGGAACTCAACGATATCGACCGTGTATATGTGATTGCCTGCGGCACCAGCTACCACGCCGGACTCATCGCCAAGAACCTTATTGAGGGCTGGGCTCGTATTCCTACCGAGGTTGAGGCGGCTAGCGAGTTCCGCTACCGCAACCCCATCATCACGCCGACGACGCTCGTCGTGGCCGTGTCCCAATCGGGCGAGACGGCCGACACCCTTGCCGCCATTCGCGATGCGCGCATCAAGGGCGCCAAGGTCTTTGGCATCACCAACGTGGTGGGCAGCCCGGTGGCGCGCGAAAGCGACGGCGTCATCTACACCAAGGCCAACAAGGAGATTGCAGTCGCCTCGACTAAGAGCTTCATCGGTCAGGTCGTGAGCCTCACGCTTTTGGCCTTGCTGCTGGCGCAGGTCAAGTACCGCTTGACCACCAAGCAGACGCGCATGCTGTTCCGCGAGCTTTCCGATACGGCCGAGCAGATCCAGTGGATCCTGGATACGCAGACCGAGGCCGTGCACGAGGCCGCGCTTGTGTGCAAGGACGCACAGTCCGCGCTGTTCGTGGGTCGCGGCATGGGCGCCGCCATTTCTTATGAGGGCGCGCTTAAGCTCAAGGAGGTCAGCTACCTGCATGCCGAGGCATATGCCGCCGGCGAGATGAAGCACGG
The DNA here is from genome assembly GCA_902470095.1 of uncultured Collinsella sp. Lineage (GTDB taxonomy): Bacteria > Actinomycetota > Coriobacteriia > Coriobacteriales > Coriobacteriaceae > Collinsella. Next base: position 17,011 of record CABRFG010000005.1, on the reverse strand, counting down.
CCCCATCGCGCTGATCGATCCGGGTTTCCCTGTCATCGCGGTGGCAACCAAGAGCGCAACGTACGATAAGACGGTGTCGAACCTCATGGAGTGCAAGGCTCGCGGCGCCAAGGTCATCGTCGTTGCTACCGAGGGCGACGAGGAAATCAACAAGATTGCCGACTGTATCATTCGCGTGCCGTCCGTCCGTGACGTGTTCAGCCCCATCACGGCGAGCGTTCCGCTGCAGCTGCTCGCCCGCGAGGTGGCCATCCTGCGCGGTTGCGACGTTGACCAACCTCGTAACCTGGCGAAAAGCGTTACTGTCGAGTAATTGTTGTTCCGCCGTTCTAACGAACGGCGGACCGGTCGACGCTGCGCGAGCCGCATTCACACCAATCTGACGTTCAATTTCGAGGGTGCGACCAGAAGGTCAGCGCCCTCTCATTTCACGTCACCTTGGCGCAAATGCGGCTCGCTCGCTGTTGACGACTGACATCGAGTGCTCTGTTGTCGAAACGCGCCAACAACAAGGCCCGGCTCCGTTGCGGCGGAGCCGGGCCTTGTTGCATTTGCCCAGATAAAACCTGCCGAAATAAACCTGTCCCTTTTTGGCAGGTTAGCGGAGCTTGCTGGTCTCGAAGTACTTGGGATATTGGTCCAGGATCTCGGTCTGGTTGCGGAACATCATATGCAGGTGCTTGCTGACCAAAAAGCTCGCCTCGATGGGGTCGCGGCCGGCGATGGCGCGGCGGATTTGCTTGTGCTCGTTAACAATCTCCTGATTGTCGAGCCTCTGCGTGGCGGCGCGCAGCCAGCGGAAGCGCTCCAGGTCGGCATTGGTCGCCTCGAGCCACGACCACACGGTGCTGCGGCACGCGATGCTAAAGATCATGCGGTGCATGAGGTTGTCGCTTAAAAAGAATCCGATGCGATCCTCTTCGGCCATGGCCTTTTCCTGCAGCGCGATGGCTTGGTCGAGCTGCTCGATGCCTGCCGAGGTGGCACGGGCGCAGCACTCCACAATCACCTGTTTTTCCAGGTGTTCGCGAATGTAGCAGGCGCTCTCGGCAAAGGTGAGGTTGATGGGCGAGACATAGGTGCCGCTTTGGGGCACGGTGCGCACCAGGCCCTCTTGCGCCAGGCGCACCAGTGCCTCGCGCACAGGGGTGCGCCCCATATCCAGGTCGTCGCAAAGCTGCTTGACGCCTAGCTTTTCGCCCGGCTTGTAGTCCAGGTAGACGATTTTGCGTCGAATGGTGTGGTAGGACTGGTCCTGTAGGCTCGTTTCCTGCTCGCCGACGTGCATCGATTCTTCCATAGTGCCTCACAACCGTTCTATCACACTCATATATCAGCTGTTAATTATGCCGCGAATCAGCTCTCCGCGGTGGGTAATTCGGCTGTTGCCTAAGAACTATTGTGGCTTCTTAGTCTGTGTTTGCGCAGGGCTGTGCTCAATGTTGCCGTATCATAAGCCGTCGCAAGCGTGAAATAGAAAGAAGGAATCTCATATGCAACTGGCGAATATCGTACGCGAGCGCTGGAAGGGTATCTTGTTCTGCCTGGTCATCGCCATCCCCGCGACGTTGCTCGGCAAACAGATTGAGGTGGTCGGCGGTCCGGTATTTGCCATCCTCTTTGGCATGGTCCTGGCGTTCGTCTTTCCCAAGAATCGTCGCGAACAGCTCGCTGCCGGTGTCACCTATACGTCTAAAAAAGTCTTGCAGTACGCGGTTATCCTGCTTGGCTTTGGCATGAACCTCTCGCAGATTCTGTCCAAGGGCGCCCAGTCGCTGCCGATTATCGTGGCGACGATCTCGACCTCGCTTGTCATTGCCTTTGTGCTCTGCCACGTTATGAACGTGCCGGGCAAAATCGCGACGCTTGTGGGTGTGGGCTCGTCGATTTGCGGCGGTTCTGCCATCGCCGCGACAGCACCCGTCATCGATGCCGACGATCGCGAGATTGCCCAGGCTATTTCGGTTATCTTCCTGTTTAACGTTATCGCGGCGCTCGTGTTTCCGACGCTCGGCGGCATGCTCGGGCTGACCAACGAGGGCTTTGGCCTGTTTGCCGGCACCGCCATCAACGACACCTCGTCTGTAACGGCTGCGGCGAGCGCTTGGGACAGCATGCATCCCGGCGCCAGTGTGCTCGAGAGCGCCACGGTGGTCAAGCTCACCAGGACGCTGGCCATTATTCCCATCACGTTGGTCCTCGCATGCTGGCAGATGCATCTGGCGCGCAAGGACGGCGGCGACGCTAAGAGCACGTTCTCGCTTAAACGCGCGTTTCCCATGTTCGTGCTGTTCTTTGTGCTGGCGAGCGTGATCACCACGGTGCTTCAGCTTCCCGCGTCCTTTACGGCGCCCATCAAGGAGCTGTCGAAGTTCTTTATCGTGATGGCCATGGCGGCTATTGGTTTTAATACCGATATCGTCGAGCTGGTCAAAAAGGGCGGCAAGCCCATCGCGCTGGGCTTTTGCTGCTGGATTGGCATTGCGTGCATGAGTTTGGGAATGCAACACGTGCTGGGAATCTGGTAGAGAAGTAGCTTATTTGCGTGCTGCGTGCTGGCGAGCGCATCCTCGCGGTGGAGCGATAGGAGCTCTTGCGGGTATGGCTTGTCCGCAGGTTGATAGGTCCCGAAGAGCTCTTATCGCCCCGCCAGGATGGCGATGCGGGGCAATTCATATATTCGCAAGAAGGCACCCCAGGCCCTATAGTGTTTGGTGAACATTATCGTTCAATTTTGAAACACTTGAGATGCCGGGGCCCAGATGGGACCGCGGCTGGAGATGGGGCGAACCATGGACAGCGATGCCAAGCTGCAGATTCTGATTGAGGCATTGTCCGCGGCCGGAGCATCGGCGCTGGCAATCGACGGGCGCGGTGGCGTTGTGATTTCGACTATGAGTGACGCTGCGCTCGAGCGGAATGTCGCCGCTTTTGTTTCCGAGCGTCTCGCTCGCGTGGGTGATGGGGCGCGCCTGGTGATGGGCCACGAGGGCGTGCGGTTGAGCTTGACGGTGCGCCCGACGGCCAAGGAGCGCGGAGCGCTTTGGGTGGTTGTGGCGCATGAGGTGCGCGCCGCTGCGACGCATGCGGGCATCGAGTGGCTTAATGCCGACGAAGTCGAGGCTCGCTACGAGTCGAGCACGTACGGCATCGTCGAAGACGCGGCAGCGGTCGCTGCCCCCGTACGGGAGAGTTACGCACGCGGGGTGCCCCTTATGCTCGAGGGTGAACTGGGCGCGGGGCAGGATCAGATTGCAAAGCACCTGTACCTGGATGGACCCTATGCCGATCAGCCCTTTGTGTCCATTGCGCTCGATGAGCTTACGGATCGCGGCTGGCGCCATCTGCTCAAAAGTTCCGAATCGCCGCTATTCCAAACGGGGCTGACGCTTTGCATGGGCGGCTGGCATGCCGTTGGGCCCCAGCGCCTGCGCGAGCTCGTGTCCGCAATGATCGACACGGCGCTCGCAACTCGTTGCCATGTGGTGTTGACGGCAAACGATATGCCGGGCGGCGGCGAAAGCGACCAGGCTGCCTTTGTGACCGAACGTCTGGCCTGCGCCGTGAGCGTGGCGCCGGCGCTTGCCGAGCAGGGCGGCGTGTCGCATAAAATTACGGGCTATTTGAAGTATCTGGCAGATATGTTTGAAACGGCAACGCCTGCCTTGTCGCCCGCTGCGGTAGAGACGCTCGATGCGTACCGTTGGCCCCGCAATTACCTGCAGCTGCGCGAAGTCTCGGAACGACTCTATATATTAGTAGGGGCGGGTACGGTGGAGCGTGCCGTGGCGAAAGAGGTGCTTGCCCAGGAGGACGTTATCAAGACCGCGACTTTTGGCGCCCCGACGCTCGAAAGCGATTTGTATATCTTGCGTCCCCTGGCCGATACCGAGCGTGATATCGCACGGTTGGTCCTGCAGCATCTTCACGGCAACCGGACTCGTGCGGCAGAGGTACTCGGTATAAGTCGCACGACTTTATGGCGCCTGCTGAAGGACAACGACCGCTGAGCGAGGCGCCGTGACCACGAGCGGCGCGTGTGATACAGTCCAAAGCAGTACTGTTTCGATTGTGTTACGACGTGCGGGGGAGTATGGCGGAGACTTCAAAAACGAACCGAACAAAACGAAGTGCGGCGCCGGTCAACCGACGTACGACTTCGCGGACGTGGGGTAAAAGTGCCTCGGGGTTCGACGGCTCGTTCAAGCGCACAAAATATGGCTATCCTTCGGCAAGCGCTCGCTTGGCCATGCAGGCCGAGTCCTCGTTGCGGGGGCGAAGGCGTGTGGTGGGTTCAAAGCTCAAGCACGATGGCACGCTTGGCTATATTAGCCGCGGTGCTGCCCGCCGTAGCGGCCTCAATCCTGCAGGCTGGCATCGTTACGTGCCGATCGTGGTCGTTGCCGCGATAATCGTCATCGCGCTCGCGACGCTTGGCTATGTAGGTGGCGGCGCGAGTCTGGGCGCGATGCTCAAATCGCCCGAACTTGCGCATGCAGGCATAGAAGTTGTCGAGGGCGCTCAGGCCCAGACGGGCGTCGCGCCCCAGCGCGGTATGGTCGCAGCTGCTGCCACCATTGCCGATGCTCAAAAGGACGAAGGCGGGCAAAGCGACGACGCCGATGCGAGTCAGACGAGCGAAACGGCAACAACTCCATCGGCAAGATAAGTTGCGAGTGGGGCAGCAAATTTGGGACGGGGCCTTTCAGCGGGTCCGCCGTTCGGTAGAACGGCGGAACTAATTACCTGACGTACACCACGTTGTCGCGGCGAGGCTTGGCCTCGGGAAGCGTGCCCTCGGCATAGCCAAGAATGCAGTTGCCGACGCCGCGCAGGCTTCCGTCGGCGGGCAGACCCCAGCTGGCCAGCAGTTCGAGACCATCGGGCGAATCGAAAACCTCGTGGGTGCGATGAATCCAGCACGAATCGACGCCCAGCGCATAGGCAGCATTGAGCAGGTTGCCCATGGCGAGCGAACCGTCTTCGAGATGCGTGGGCACGCTGCGGTCGACCAGTACCACCACAACCGTTTTGGCACCGTAGAAGGGGTCGCCGTTGCTGCCCATGACTTGCGCATTGAGCTGCGAGAGGCGCTCGACGGTCGCGGGGTCGGTTACGGCGACAAACGTCACCGGCTGGCGGCCCATGCCGCTGGGCGCATACTGGCCGGCCTCGATAATGCGTGCGAGTTTTTCTGCCTCTACGGGGCGATCGCTGTAGTTACGGCAGCTACGGCGATGGATGAGCGCTTCGATGGTCTCCATGGGTCCTCCTGACGTTGGTTTCGATGCCTCGTTCTTACCCGCCGAACCAAAACCGTAATCGCGTAGTCGGCCCCAAACAACGCAAGCTACCAAGTGGAAAAGTTGGTTTGCATAAAACTTCAGCCAGAATGTGACAAACCGGTGAGATGGTTAAACGTTTTATCCCGTCTACCCTGCGGTTTTTTACCACTTGCCTAAATGATGCGCGCATAAGCTCTGATAAAGGTTTTACTAAAGGAGTACCAACGTTTATCAACGCGCCATGGTGGCGCCGGGCCAGGAGGTAACATCATGTTCCAGGCTGGAGATGTCGTCGAGACCGACTTCGAAGGATTTCTGAAGCTGCTGCGTTCCAAGACGCGCGCTTTTGTGTCGATTAACGATCACGAGTACTACATCACGCACACCGATGGCTATTGGCGTGTTCAGGATTGCGAGGCCCTCAACGATAAGGGCCACTTTACTGACTGCTCCGAGCTGGTCAACACGGTTTGCGAGGTCGTCGAACTGCCGTGGATCTGCGGCAAGAGCCTGCACGACAGCTTCTCGGGCGCCACGGTCTACGAGGCCGTCGCTGCTTAACAGCCAACAATCGATATTCTCTCGCAACCGCCGGCGCCGCCCCCGCGCCGGCGGTCTTTTTTGTCGATATGCTTATGTGGAGCCGACCATAAGCAACGAGCTTATTGACGATAGTCAAAACTCGGACTAATGTAGAGATATAAATTGGTCAAAACTCGGACAATCGAATGGTGGGAGAGATGAATAGTGCAGTTAGCCTGGTCGATTTCGACCGGATGCTCAACGGGCTTGACCGTATCTATTCGGAGTTCGCACGCACCTGCGGTCTTTCGGACTGCGCCTACTGGATGCTCGTCGACACGAGTGCAGCGGGCGGAAGCGTTGCCGTGAGTCGGCTGACGAGTGAATGGTTCTACAGCAAACAGACCATCAATTCGGCGATTAAAACGCTTAGGGCGCGAGGGCTTGCGACGTTGGAGTTTGCCGAGGGCAGTCGTAAAAACAAGGTTGTACGACTGACCGAAGAAGGCGTGCGGTTTGCCAAGCGCTACGCGTTGCCGGCGCAAAAAGCCGAGCAACAGGCATTCGAGGCGCTCGAGCCGTGGGAACAGCGCGAGATCATGCGCTTGGTCGGTAAGTTCTCCCATGTTCTTAACGAAGAGTGCGAGGCGTTTAAACAGCAGATAGCCGCCGAGAACGAGGCTGACGATAAGGGCGAGGGGGACACATGCGACTCTTAATGAGGTTTATGAGGCCGTACCGCGGTCTGATTGCGGTGACGCTGTTTGCGGTGCTGATAGATAACGTCGGTACGCTGTTGGTTCCCACGATGCTGGCGAACATGGTCAACACCGGTATTACCACGGGCGATGTCGACTATATTTTACGCAACGGCCTGTACATGCTCATCGCGACCGGCATGGCCAGCGGCGGCACGGTGTTGGGCTGCTATCTTTCGGCGCGCCTGGCCGCCAACGTGGCCTGCGATATCCGCAATGCCGTGTACGACAAGTCGCTCGAGCTCGCTGCCAGCGACTTTGAGCGCTTTGGCACGGGTTCGATGATCACGCGCTCGCTCAACGACATCAACGTGATTCAGCAAGCTGTCCTTCAGACGATTCAGCTGGTGCTGCCGGTGCCGTTCTTGGCCGTGGCAGGCATCATTTTTGCTTGGTTCATCGATCCCGCCATGGGCACGCTGCTGGGCGTGGTGGTTGCGATCGTGCTGGTGGCGGCGGTCTTTACCGTTGCCAACGCCGCGCCGATCTTTATGCGCCTGCAGAGCTTTATCGACCGCATGAACGTGGTGCTGCGCGAGAATATCGTGGGCGTGCGCGTCATCCGCGCATTTAACAAGGAGCGCCACGAGGAGCAGCGCCTGGACGAGGTGTTTAGCGATTACGCGGCCAATGCCATCAAGGTCAACCACCTGTTTGTGGGTCTCGACAGCTCCAGCTTCTTTTTGATGAATATCGCCGAGGTGGCGGTGCTGTGGGTGGGCGGCAACCGCGTGGGCGTCCACGCCATGCAAATCGGTAGCATCTCGGCCGTGCTGGAGTACGCGATCCTGATCCTGTTCTTTGTGATGACGGCGCAGATGGTGATTCTGACGCTCCCACGCGCCGCCGCATGCCTGAACCGTGCGCAGCAGGTGTTGGAGATTGAGCCGAGCATCGTGGACGGCAAGCGCACGCTGGACACGTGCGCGGCGGAGTCTGTTGACGGTGCCGACGCGGTGGCCGTGTTCGACCACATGTCGTTCCGTTTTGACGATGCCGACGAGGATACCCTGTGCGACCTGAGCTTTGCCTGTCGCCGTGGCCAGACCACGGCGATTGTAGGCTCGACGGGTTCGGGCAAGTCGACGGTGGCCAAGCTCTTGCTTCGCTTCCACGATGCCACGAAGGGCGCCATTCGCCTGAATGGCATCGATCTGCGCGACCTTTCGCAAGACGACATCCGCGGGCGTATCGCCTATGTGCCGCAGAAGGCATGGCTGTTCTCGGGTACGGTGGCGAGCAACCTGCGCTTTGGCAACGAAGACGCGACTGAGGCTGACATGCTCCATGCGCTGGAGGTTGCCCAGAGCACCTTTGTGCTCGACCAGCCCCAGGGGCTCGATACGCCGGTGGCCCAGGGCGGCACGAACTTCTCGGGTGGTCAGCGCCAGCGCCTGGCGATTGCCCGCGCACTCATGAAGCATGCCGATCTATATATCTTCGACGACAGTTTTTCGGCCCTGGACTTTAAGACCGATGCGGCACTGCGCCATGCGCTGCAGGACGAGACGTGCGATGCCGCGGTGCTCATCATCGCCCAGCGCATCTCGACTATTTTGCATGCCGATCAGATCGTGGTGCTCAAAGACGGCGAGATCGTGGGCCTAGGCACGCACGACGAGCTCATGGAAACCTGCGAGGTGTACCGCGCAATCGCGGAATCGCAGATGAAGGGAGGTGAGTAGCATGACCGAGGAGCTCAAGAAGCAGGCCATCGCCGAGGATGCCGCGGTTGCAGAGACAGTTGAGGAGACGGGCGCCACGCCCGGCCTGGACGAAGCCGCCAAGGCGGCGGAGCGCGAGGCTCGCCGCCAGGCACTCTACGAGGAAAACGAGCGCGCCGAGGACGAGCGCGCCCGCGCCGAGGCGGAGCGTATGCGCGACGTTGACGACGAGGATGAGGACGAGACGCCCCGCGACACCTGGGCGACGGTGCGCCGCCTGTGGAGCGAGGCCGCCGGCGACCATTGGCGCTTCTATATCGTGTTCGCGAGCATCGTGTTCTATGTCATCTTTAACACCGCGGCGCCGGCTTACAGCGCCCGCGTGATCGATGAGCTGTGGGGGCACATGAAGCTGGCGTTTGCCAACAACGCTACCTTCAGCATTACCTGGGAGAACTGCGGCAGGACCATCTTCATTTACTTTATGATCTGGACCGCCGCCGCCTCGTTCTACGCACTCCAGAGCTTTTTGATGTCGAGCGTTGCCGAGCGCCTCAACCTGCGCCTACGCAACCGCATCGCACAAAAGCTCAACCGTCTGCCGCTTGCCTACTTTGACGCGCATCGTCCCGGCGAGGTCGTCAGCCGTGCGACCAACGACTTGGACAAGATGTCCGAGAGCATGCAGCGCGGCTTGCTGCAGCTTCTGGTGTCGATCGGTACCGTGGTGGGCGCCGTGAGCGTGATGTTCGTGTTTAGCGTGCCGCTCACGCTTGTCTTTTTGTTCTTTACGGCGCTTTCGCTGCTGGTGACGAAGGTCGTGTCGCGCCGCACACACGATGTGACGGGCGAGCGCCAGGAGTGGGTGTCCAAGATTACGAGCGCGGTCGAGGAAGGCTACTCGGGCCGTCTGGTGATCCGTGCGTTTAACCGCGAGCGCCAGAGCTCTGCCGAGGTACACGAGGCTTCGAAGGAGCTGGCGCGCGTGAGCACCAAGGCCGACTTTATGATTAACGCCGTCGGTCCCGCGGTGCGCTTTATCGGCCGCTTGGCGCAGATTGTGATCGCGCTGGTGGGCTGCAGCATGCTGGTTGCCGGGCATATGACCGTCGGCGTGTTCCAGGCGTTCTTCCAGTTTATCTATGAGGCATCCGAGCCCATGACGCAGCTGTCGTTTACCTTTAACTCGCTGCAGAGCGCGCTGGCGAGCGCAGAGCGCGTGTTCGACCTGCTCGACGAGTCCGAGATGGAGGCCGATCCGTTGCCGGCGGTCGCCGCCAAGCTGCCGGGCAAGGTGGAGGGCCGTGTCGCTTTTGAGCATGTGCGCTTTGGATATTCGCCCGACAAGCCGCTTATGCGCGACGTGTCGTTTACCGCCGAGCCGGGTCAGAAGATCGCGGTGGTGGGAACCACGGGTGCGGGTAAGACCACGCTCATCAATCTGCTCATGCGCTTCTACGAGATCGACGGTGGCCGCATTACCCTCGACGGTGTGGACACGAGCCGCATGGACCGCGGCGAGCTGCGCCAGCAGTTTGGCATGGTGCTGCAGGACGCCTGGCTGTTCGATGGCACCATTGCCGAGAACATCGCCTATGGCTGTCCCGAGGCGACGCGCGAAGAGATTGTCGCGGCCGCGCGTGCCGCTCAGGTCGACTTCTTTGTGCGCACTATGCCGCAGGGCTACGACACGCGTGTGGCCAACGATGCCGAGAGCATCAGCCAGGGCCAACGTCAGCTGCTGACCATCGCGCGCGTGCTGCTCAACAACCCGGCGATCCTCATCCTGGATGAGGCGACGTCGAGCGTGGACACGCGCACCGAGCTCGCCATCGGCCGCGCCATGGACGCGCTCATGCGCGGGCGCACGAGCTTTGTGATCGCGCACCGTCTGTCGACGATTGTCGATGCCGACCTCATCCTGGTCATGGATCACGGCAATATCATCGAACAGGGTACGCACAAGGAGCTGCTGGCTGCCGAGGGTGCCTACGCCGACCTCTATCTGAGCCAGTTCGCATAAGGTGACAAAGGGGCAGCCCCGCATGTCACATCGAAAAGAAGGCGCGCCGGGGGCGGATTCCCTGGCGCGCCTTTTGTGTTGGCGTCAATGTTGTCGGTGGCCGTCCGCTTCTAGCGCTCGTCCACGAGTTTGGCGACGAGGGCTTTGAGCTCGGCCACCTCTTGCTCGAGTTCCTTGACGCGACGGGCGTTTTCGGTGATGCCCTGACGGTTGAGGGCGCTCTGCTCGGCGGCATCGTCGGGCATATACTCGCGGTGCTGCTTGGCGTCGAAGCTCTCCTCGAACACGCGGCAGCCGTTGCGCTTGATGATGCGCCCGGGCACGCCCACGACGGTGCAGTTGTCGGGCACGTCCTTGACGACGACCGAGTTGCCGCCGATCTTGACGTTGTTGCCAATGTGGATGTTGCCAAGCACCTTGGCGCCCGTGCCCACCGTGACATTGTTGCCCAGGGTGGGGTGGCGCTTGCCGGTCTCGTTGCCGGTGCCGCCGAGCGTGACGCCCTGGTAGAGCACACAGTTATCGCCCACGATGGCAGTCTCGCCAATAACGACGCCCATGGCGTGGTCGATAAAGAAGTGCTTGCCGATCTGCGCGGCGGGATGAATCTCGACGCCGGTGATGTGGCGGGTGATTTGCGAGAGCACACGGGCGAGTGAGCGATGACCGTGCTCCCACAGCCAGTGCTCGGGCACGTGGTTCCACTTGGCGTGCAGGCCAGGGTAGGAAAGGAAGATGACCAGACCGTTTTGCGCGGCGGGGTCTTGCGCCTGGACGGTCTTGATGTCCTCACGAATGGTATTGATAAAGCTCACCGGCCGCCCTCCCTTAGCGCCATGGCAATGCGATTCAATAAAGTATAGCGATTCGCTAGGGATTAGGAAGGGCAATCCTGCTTTGCTTTGGGCGACAAGTGTCAGTTATGCAAACTTGCTGGTAATGAAGTAAGACTTTTGAGGGGTTTGGCCCGTGCTCGCATCGCAACCGTATACTGGTCAACTTGGACGTGTCCGCGCCCACAACTGAGAGGTTTTACTTCATGGGTTTCATCAATTTTATCGCCGAGCTGCTTAAGGACCCGCGCACCGCGATCGCTAGCTGGATCGCCGCCGGCCCGCTTATGGCCTACGGCTGCGTGTTCCTAATCATCTTTATCGAGACGGGCGTGGTGTTCTTCCCGTTCCTTCCCGGCGACTCGCTGCTGTTTGCCTCGGGCTTCTTTGCCCACAACGGCGGCTTTAACATCGTGGCGCTTCTGGCCACCGCATGGGCCGCAGCCATCCTGGGCGATCAGTGCAACTTTATGATTGGCCACTTCTTTGGCCGCAAGATCATCGCTTCGGGCAAGGTAAAGGCCATGACGCCCGAGCGCATCGAGAAGTCCGAGGCGTTTCTCGATAAGTGGGGCCATCTGGCCATCTTCCTCGGTCGCTTCTTCCCGTTCATCCGCACCTTTGTGCCTTTTATCGCCGGTATGGGCGGCATGCACTGGCGCAACTTTGTCGTCTTTAACGTGCTGGGTGGCATTACCTGGTCGACGGTCTTTACGCTGCTGGGTTACTTCTTTGGTGGCATTCCGTTTGTGCAGGAGCACTTTGAGCTGCTGATCATCGGGATTGTCGCCGTGTCGATTATCCCGACCGTGGTCGGTCTGGTTAAGGCTAAGCTCGGTAAAAAGAACGCCTAGTCCGAGCCAGCGCGCAGACCGTACAGTTGAGGCCCGTCACCGCTTACGGTGGCGGGCCTCTTTAGCTTCGGTCAAATGAAAATACTTTACTTAGTTAAAGAAAAGCGTTTTATCAGACGCGTACGGGGAGTACAATCTCGTGCATGCGAATCGACGTGCCATCGGCTTTGATGCTGTTCGCGTGTCCCGTCCGGCTCTACGCTCCGGGCGTGCGACGTTGCGACGCGGCCGGCCTCGGTCCTTGCGTGCGGGTTCGCGAGTTTGCAACTGTGTATGTAAGGAGCGACATATGACTGTCGAGAAGAAGGATATCGATTGGGGTAGCCTCGGCTTTGGCTACATGAAGACCGATTACAGCTACGAGGCCCATTGGAAGGACGGCGAGTGGGACGAAGGCGGCCTGACCACCGACCACACCCTGCATGTCTCCGAGTGCGGCGGCATCTTCCATTACTGCCAGGAGGTCTTTGAGGGCCTGAAGGCCTACACCGCCGAGGACGGCAGCATCGTCTGCTTCCGTCCCGACATGAACGCCGAGCGCATGTATAACTCTGCGCAGCGCCTCGAGATGCCCCCGTTCCCCAAGGACAAGTTCGTTGAGGCCGTCAAGCAGGTCGTTTCTGCAAACGCCGCCTGGGTTCCGCCCTTCGGTTCCGGCGCGACCCTGTACGTGCGTCCGTTTATGATCGGCTCCGGTGACGTGATCGGCGTGGCTCCCGCTCCTGAGTACACGTTCCGCATTCTCGTGACCCCGGTCGGTCCGTACTTTAAGGGTGGCCTCAAGCCCGTCAAGCTGCGCGTTTCCGAGTATGACCGCGCGGCACCGCACGGCACCGGCAATATCAAGGCCGGCCTGAACTACGCCATGTCCCTCAAGCCCACGATGGAGGCCCATCGCGAGGGCTATGCCGAGAACCTGTATCTCGACTCCGAGTCCCGCACCTATGTCGAGGAGACCGGCGGCGCCAACGTCCTGTTCGTGAAGGAGGACGGCACGCTCGTCGTTCCGCAGTCGCACACCGACTCCATCCTGCCCTCTATCACCCGTCGTTCGCTCGTTCAGGTTGCTCAGGACCTGGGCATGACCGTCGACCAGCGTCCCGTCGAGTGGGCCGAGGTCAAGGCCGGCACCTTTGTGGAGTGCGGCCTGTGCGGCACCGCTGCCGTCATCTCCCCGGTTGGCGAGATCGACAACAAGGTTTACGGCGCCGACGAGACTGTGACCTTCCCGGCTGGCTACACCGAGATTGGCCCTGTGATGAAGAAGCTCCGCGAGACCCTGACTGGTATCCAGTCTGGTGCTGTCGAGGACAAGCACAACTGGGTTTACACCGTGGCGTAACCTGCCTTACAGCTCTTGGCGAGCACGTCCGGGCAGAGAGCAAGCTCCCTACCAGCGCGTCCTCGGACATGCAAGAAGCCCTCGCTGCGCACTTCGTGCGGCGAGGGCTTTTTGCGTCCTGCGGAGTGCGCTGGTAGGGAGCTTGCTCTCTGCCCTGCGGCTCGGCGCTGTCGCGACGGGGGATTACTTGGCTGAATTAAAGATGGTGCGGGCCTTTTTGGCCGCGCTTTTTGTTTTGCCGCGCATTTTATTTGGAGAAAAGAAAGGGCCCGAGGAGAATGCCCCGGACCCCAATAGGCCAATATGCTGGCGGAAAACTCGATTGTGTTCCTAGAACTTGACGGTCGGTGCCTGGCGGGCAGCTTCGGCGGCCTCGAAGCCCTGGCGCTCCTTAAACTGGAAGATGCCGGCAAAGATAACAGCCGGGAAGGTCTGGATGGCGTTGTTGTAGCTGAGCACGCAGTCGTTGTAGCTCTGGCGCGCGTAGCTCACCTTGTTCTCGGTGTCCTCGAGTGTGGACTGGAGCTGCGTAAAGTTGGTGTTCGCCTTAAGGTCGGGGTAGGCCTCGGCGACGGCAAAGAGCTGGCGCAGCGCACCGGTCAGCACGTTGTCCGCTTCCATCTTGGCCTCGGGGGTGGTGGCGCTCACGGCGGCGTTGCGTGCGTTGACTACGGCGGCGAGCGTGTCCTGCTCGTGCTTGGCGTAGCCCTTGACGGTCTCGACCAGGTTAGGGATCAGGTCGTTGCGGCGCTGCAGCTGCGTGTCGATGTTCTGCCAAGCGTTATCGATGCGATTGCGCTTGGTGACCATGTTGTTGTAGATGCCGGCGATGGCACAGGCAATCACAACGAGAACAACGATACCGATGATGACGGGAAGCATGATGTCTCCGTTTCGAATGGCAGCGGCGTCTTGCGCCGGCCGTTGTTGGTATAGCACATCTAGTATACCCGCAACCTTTGGCGGTGCCGAACTTTCCGGTAAGCGTTATGTTTCAACCGGGAAGGAGGCACCAATATGGAACGGGTGGTACAGGTGTAAGATATGCGACAAATTAAGGAATGCTGTCTACGCCTTGAGGATGGCGATACGGATGGACCTTCGCATCAAGAAAACCTATCGTGCCCTGTTCGATGCCTTTACCGAGCTCTTGGAAGAGCATCGGTTTGAGGATTTGACGGTTGCTATGCTTTGCGACCGTGCCCTGATTCGCCGCACGACGTTCTATAAGCATTTTCGCGATAAAAACGATTACTTTGCCTTCTATATCGATGAGCTTATGACGGGCTTGCCGCAAAACCGGACCGATGCAGCGGACGCGGAGCCGCTTGATGACGTACGGGCGCTTCGCCATGAGGTCTTTGACGATGCCATGAATATGATTCTGGCGCATGAGCAGCTCATGGATAACCTTTTGGCCAGCAGCATGTCGGGCATGCTGACCGGCATGATTTGCGACCGCATTGCGCGTTCCATCCGCGAGCGTGTGATGAGCTCGCTTGCCGAAGATGCCCTGGCGCCCGTTTCGCTCGAGACGACATCGGAGTTTATCGCCGGTGGCATTATTCGACTGTTCACAAATTGGTGGGAGTCGGGTCACGATCTCGAGCGTCGACCCGAGATAGCCGACGTGGTCGATGCGCTGTTTGAGCGCACCATGACGCCGGTGCATCACTAGAAGTGGCGGAGAGAGGGGGATTCGAACCCCCGGAACGCTCTCGCGCTCAACGGTTTTCAAGACCGCCGCATTCAACCGCTCTGCCATCTCTCCGTGAGTCGTAATGATAGCATCGTTTTGAATTTGCAACAGGGAAGGCGAACGATGACGATCACCGAAATCGACGAGAAGTTCATGCGCGAGGCGCTGGCGGAGGCTCGCGCCGCTGCTGCGGTGGGCGAGGTACCGATTGGTGCCGTGGTGGTACGCGCGGGCGAGATTGTCGCGAGGGCGCATAATCGCCGCGAACTCGACCAGGATCCTTCGGCGCATGCCGAATTTTTGGCCCTGTGTGCCGCCGCTCAGACGCTTGGACGCTGGCGCCTTTCCGATTGCACGGTTTACGTGACGCTCGAGCCCTGCTGTATGTGCGCGGGGCTTATGGTTAACGCGCGCGTGGGGCGTTGCGCGTATGGCGCGACCGATGCCAAGGCGGGCGCGCTGGGTTCGCTGTACGACCTCAATGCCGATTCGCGCCTGAACCATCGGTTTAATGTGACCGCCGGCGTGCTGGCAGGCGAGTGCCGTGAAGTGCTGAGCAGCTATTTTGCTGGCCTGCGCGGTGTCGACGGCGTCGGTTGCGGTTTGAACCTTGAGGCGCATGCGGCTCACGCCGAGGCGCTCGCGGGTGTTGGAGATCTCGCCGACGAGACGGTCGACTTTGGCCCCGTGCGGCGGCGGCCCCGCCGTGTGCTGCTGGCGATCGACTCCTTCAAGGGCAGCGTGTCGAGTGCGCAGGCGGAGGAGGCCGTTGCCGAAGGCGTGCGCCGTGTGTGGCCCGATGCCGAGCTGGGCGCTTTGCCGCTGGCAGATGGTGGCGAGGGAACGCTCGATGCCATCGCCGCGCGCGGTGGCGAGCTCTCGACCTGTGAGGTTGCAGGCCCCTTGGACTATCGCGTGTCTGCCCGGATGCTGGTGGACGACGAGCACGACTCGGCTGTAATTGAGATGGCCGAGGCGGCGGGTATTGGGTATTCACCCTGCACGAAATCGGCGGCGCTTGCGGCTTCGACCTATGGCGTGGGCGAGCTCATACTTCGCGCGGTCCGCGCGGGGGCAAAGACTATCTATATTGGTCTGGGCGGCAGTGCCACCAACGACGGTGGCGCCGGCATGCTGCAGGCGCTGGGTGCCCACCTTGTTGATGAGTGTGGCTGCAATATCGCCCCCGGTCTCGCGGGCCTTGAACATGTGGCGAGTATCGATTTGACACCAGCGCTTCGGGTACTGAATGGCGCGCGTCTTGTGGTGCTTTCCGATGTCGAGAATCCGCTCGTGGGGCGCCGCGGTGCACTGGCAGTGTTCGGTGGACAGAAAGGTCTGCCGACGGGGGATGCCGAGGCCCTGGGCAAGTACGACAGCTGGATGGTCGGTTACGGCCGCCTGCTCGATGCGGCGATTACCGGGGTGCGGGCTCAGGGGTTGTTGCGCGTGCCCGAGGGTGCACGGACATTTGGTTCGGTGCTCGGCGTGCCCGGTGCCGGTGCTGCCGGCGGCCTGGGTGCCGCGCTGCTGGCGCTCGGTGCCGAGTTGCGTTCGGGCGTGGAGACGGTGCTCGATCTGATTGGGTTTGACGAGCGCGTACGCGATGTCGACCTGGTCATTACAGGCGAGGGTAATATGGACGAGCAATCCGCCGCCGGTAAGGCACCGGTGGGCGTGGCCCGTCGTGCGAAGCGATATGGCAAGCCGGTGGTCGCCGTCGTGGGCGGTCGTGCCGACAACCTGGATGCGGCGTATGGGCAGGGTGTCGACTTAGTTCTGCCGGTCTGTCGCAGACCCATGCCCCTTGACCAAGCGCTCGACCCCCAGGAAGCCACAATCAACCTCATCTGCGCCGGTGAAGCCGCCGCCCGATCCTACGACCTCGCCCGTATCTAAGTCTTTCCGGGCAAGTCTCAATAAGTTGCGGTGGAATAGTTCCTGTTTTTGGCCTTGGGTCGTAAAACAGGAACTATTCCACCGCAACTCAAAAGTGGTCTTTTGGCCCCGTCCCAAATTAGCTACCTTGCT